>NZ_JBFRQW010000043.1:22180-101382 GCF_041472735.1 Vibrio sp. 10N.261.46.E11 | reverse complement strand
GTTTTATTACTTAAGTAGTTGACTAAGAGCACAACGTTACATCGAATCACCAATGTCGATATAACTATAAAGCTTTGCTGCGGTCGTGGCGGAATTGGTAGACGCACCAGATTTAGGTTCTGGCGCCGAGAGGTGTGAGAGTTCAAGTCTCTCCGACCGCACCATTATTTCTCTTTAATTAGAGAACAAATAGTGAATCTATTAGATTTATTATGGCTACTTAGCTCAGTTGGTTAGAGCACATCACTCATAATGATGGGGTCGCAGGTTCAAATCCCGCAGTAGCCACCATTCTTTCTTTATGAAAGAAAAAGTACAAACAACGTTATATTGAATCACCAATATCGATATAGCTATAAAGATTTGCTGCGGTCGTGGCGGAATTGGTAGACGCACCAGATTTAGGTTCTGGCGCCGAGAGGTGTGAGAGTTCAAGTCTCTCCGACCGCACCATCATTGAATAGAACCCAGCTTTTTAGCTGGGTTTTGTTTTATCTGGAATATGTAAATCTGCAAGCCAAGTCACCAAGTATTCTCTCCTATAACCTCACTTTTACTACAATTTTATTAGACAATGTCTGCTCCATTTCCTAACTGAGTATGACTGCCAATGAAAAACCTCACTCTAACGATCGGTTGCTACACAGACACTCCCAGTAAAAGCCAAGGCGTATATCAGGCTCAATTAGACTTGGAAAGCGGAAAGCTATTACCTTTAGAGCTCGTTGCAGAGTGCACTAACCCGTCTTTTGTCGTAGCGACAAAACTTGGCATCTATACCGCGTCTGAAATTGATCAGCCAAAACAGCCGCAGCTGATTCATATTCCTAGCCCTAACTCAAAGACGGTTAAGAACTCCGGTACTATCGCTGGCGGTCACCCCTGTCACATCACGATAGATCCACACAATAAGTTTGCTATCACGTCGCAATACTCATCAGGCACATTCGATATTTTTAGCTTAAGTATCAATGGCAACATCGATAAGCGCCTCAAAACAATCAAGATGGTTGGTTCCGGACCAAACAAAGAGAGACAAACTAGCCCGCACGCCCACCAATGTCTGCTCTTACAAAACTCGCCACAGTTTGTGACTGTCGATCTCGGCACCGATCGAATCAACTTCTATTGCTTCGATGAAGAACAGGAAGAGTTTCTAGACGAGCCTATGCAGTCTATTAAAGTGCCAGCCGGCAATGGACCTCGCCATTTAATCTTTAACAAAGCAGAAGACAGAGCCTATGTGATCTGTGAGCTCTCTGAATCGATACTTATGTTGGAAAAGGCTTTGGGTGTATGGAATATCGTAGAAGAAATTGATGCGCTTCCCAATATGGAGAAAGGAGAAGCTACGGCTGCGATAAAACTATCGCCGGATGAGCAATTCCTCTATGTATCTTGTCGACACCAATCAAGGATCAGTTGCTTCAGAATCGAGCCTACAACAAAAATGCCTATTTTTATTGATAGCTATAATACTGAAGGCAACTTCCCTCGCGATTTTCATATTACTGACTGCGGACGATGGGTTATCGCAGCAAACCAACACTCCAATAACATCACCTCATTCAAACGAAATAATGAGGATGGGTCTTTGGTTTATACAGGATACTCTTTAGAGATCGACGCACCGGTTTGCGTTACACAGCAGTTATAGCACTCAGCACCAAACAAAAAAGGAGAGCATCTGCTCTCCTTCTCTATATAGATAATCTGAACTAATAAATTAAAGGCCTAAGGCGTATTTCAATACTTGGGTTTTAATCGGCCCAGAGTTCTCTGCTAATTTTAGCGCAGCATTACGTGCAAACTTGAGCGGACCAATGTCGTTGCTAAACGTTTTGTAGAAAAAGTCCATGCCACTTTGCATCATTAGATTGTCACCTCTTCTGAACACTTCATAGCGTCTCGCCACAGATTGATTCAATTCACCTTTCTCTTGGGTGATATCCAATAGTGCTGCCACATCTTTAAAGCCTAAGTTAACACCCTGCCCTGCCAATGGGTTGATCGTATGTGCAGAGTCCCCGACTAAAATACAGTTATTCTTTGAGTATGATTGAGCATGACGTCGTGTCAGAGGAAAAGAACCCGAGTTCAAAACTTTGATATCACCTAACTCTTTAGGAAAGTGAGTAAGTACTTCATTACGTAGTTTTTCAGGGGGCATTGCTGACAGTTGCTTAATACGCAGTGGAGAATCATACCAAACTAACGAGCCCTGCCCGACTTCTTGATCGTCAGAGACTAGAGAACACAAAGGCAAAAATGAACGAGGACCACTTGGTAAAAATTGCTGCCAAGTAATATCTTGCTGAGGCTGTTCTGTTTCTACGTTGATAAGCATGCAGTGCTGTCGGTAATCCCAAGCCGTAATACCAATCCCTGCTTGCTGACGGACGGCTGAATTTGCGCCATCAGCGCCAACCACCCACTTCGCTGACAACTGAGTACCCGACTGAAGCTTGACTATATTGGTTTCACTAAACTCAATCTCATCGAGCTTTTCTGGACATAACAGTTCGAGATTGTTGTAGGCATCAAACTGAGCCCATAAACCCAATTGGATTAATCGATTCTCAACGATGTAACCTAAACGAGGTAAATCAAGAGATGCAGCATCAAACCGAGTACGACAGTCTGGGTGTTCCCAAGTTTCCAATCGCTTGTAAGAACAGACGCGCATCGCTGCAATACTTTGCCATGCACCAAGATCTTCAAGCAAATCGACCGATGCTTGAGAAATCGCTGACACACGAATGTCCATCGCTTGCGACTCATCAAAAGCTTGTGGGACAAAACCTTCGATCACCGCAACACTCAGACCTTGCTTTGCAAAACCGATTGCTGTTGCTGCACCAACCATGCCGCCACCGACGACTACAATATCGTAACTGTTCATATTTTGTACTTATCAGTTTGATTCTTTGACTGTTTTTGATTGTACTTTTTCATAACGAACTTGTAACCAAAAACCTTATTCGAAAGAAGGGTTATCCCTTATGGCATATGGCGTTGACGATAATAAAAACCACTACATAAGAGATTTGTTCAGACTACTAGTCAGTCGGTTTTGAAACCAGTACAATACGCCGCTTGCCGCTAGAGCCTGTCATAAAATTGAATACCGAATTATGACGAACGGAGCTAGCGGATGAATAATGGGCGATTTGCTCCCTTAAATTAAACTAACGATCGAGCGAACATATAATGAGTAAGAAACTGCTAATTAAAACTTGGGGCTGTCAGATGAATGAATACGATTCATCAAAAATGGCCGACCTGCTTAACGCTGCAAATGGCTATGAGCTAACTGAAGTACCTGAGGAAGCAGACGTACTACTATTGAATACTTGTTCTATCCGCGAAAAAGCACAAGAAAAAGTATTCCACCAGCTTGGTCGTTGGAAAACGCTTAAAGATAAGAAAGAAGGTGTGGTGATCGGTGTGGGTGGCTGTGTAGCGACTCAAGAGGGTGATCACATTCGTCAACGTGCACCTTACGTAGACGTTATCTTTGGCCCACAAACACTGCACCGTCTGCCAGAGATGATTAAATCATCACTGTCTAACGAAAAGCCAGTAATGGACATCTCTTTCCCAGAGATCGAAAAGTTCGATAACCTGCCTGAGCCAAAAGCTGAAGGTGCGACGGCATTCGTTTCTATCATGGAAGGTTGTTCTAAATACTGTACTTACTGCGTTGTACCATACACACGTGGTGAAGAAGTTAGCCGTCCAATGGATGATGTACTGTTCGAAGTGGCTCAACTTGCAGAGCAAGGCGTACGTGAAGTTAACCTACTAGGTCAGAACGTAAACGCATACCGCGGTCCAACACACGAAGGCGATATCTGTTCATTCGCAGAACTGCTTCGTCTTGTTGCTTCTATCGATGGTATCGACCGTATTCGTTTCACAACTAGCCACCCGCTTGAGTTTGGTGACGACATCATTGAAGTTTACAAAGATACTCCTGAACTAGTGAGCTTCCTTCACCTGCCAGTACAAAGTGGTAGTGACCGTATTCTTACGATGATGAAGCGTCCACACACGGCTATCGAGTACAAGTCTATTATCCGTAAACTGCGTAAAGCTCGTCCTGATATTCAAATCAGTTCTGACTTTATCGTTGGTTTCCCTGGTGAGTCTAAACAAGACTTCCAAGATACAATGAAGTTAATTAAAGAAGTTGATTTCGATATGAGCTTCAGCTTTGTTTTCTCTCCTCGTCCGGGTACGCCAGCGGCAGATTACCCATGTGACGTACCAACACAAGAGAAGAAAGATCGTCTATACGAACTGCAACAAACGGTAAACACACAAGCTATGCGCTTCTCTCGTCTAATGCTAGGCACAGAGCAACGTATCCTTGTTGAAGGTCCATCAAGAAAGAACCTAATGGAACTTCGCGGCCGTACAGAAAACAGCCGTGTTGTGAACTTCGAAGGTTCTGCAGACCTAATCGGCCAGTTCGTAGATGTGAAGATCACTGAGGTTTACACCAACTCACTACGTGGTGAGCTAGTTCGCACAGAAAAAGACATGGGTCTACGCGTTGTTATGACTCCAGCAGAAATGATGGAAAAAACAAAACGTGAAGACGAGCTAGGTGTAGCGACATTTACACCGTAGGCAATACAACTGTTTGAGCACAAAGCGCAAACACAAAGCTTGAAATTACCTAACTAAGTGACCATCTTAGAAATAGGGATATCACAATCAAAAGCCCGGTCTAAATCGGGCTTTTTGCTCTTTGTTTTATTTAAGAGCGAGTGGCACAAAATGAGAGGCTAATTTGAGCAATAAAATCGTTACCTTAGAGATAAATCTAGAGCCAGCCGACAACAAGCGCTTGGCTAGCTTATGCGGACCATTCGACGACAACATCAAACACCTTGAGCGTCGTCTTGGCGTTGAGATTAATTACCGTAGCAACTTTTTCACGATTGTCGGTAAGCCTCACACTACAGCCGCCGCTTTAGACATCATCAAACACCTCTATGTTGAAACGGCTCCAGTTAAAGGCAACATAATCGATATCGAACCAGAGCAAGTGCATCTGGCCGTCACTGAGTCTGGTATTTTGGAGCAACACGTCGAGTCTGAAATCGACTACGGCAAAGAAGTGACCATTAAGACTAAAAAAGGCGTCATCAAGCCTCGCACGCCAAACCAAGCACAATACCTAATGAACATGGTCACTCATGACATAACTTTTGGTATTGGACCTGCTGGTACTGGTAAAACATACTTAGCTGTTGCGGCTGCGGTTGATGCACTTGAACGTCAAGAAGTTCGTCGAATCCTACTGACTCGTCCTGCTGTTGAAGCTGGTGAGAAGCTTGGTTTCCTACCGGGTGATTTAAGCCAAAAAGTAGACCCATATTTGCGTCCGCTTTACGATGCACTGTTTGAAATGCTTGGCTTTGAGCGAGTTGAGAAGCTGATTGAACGTAACGTGATTGAAGTCGCTCCACTGGCTTACATGCGTGGACGTACACTAAATGATGCATTTATCATTCTTGATGAGAGCCAAAACACCACGGTAGAACAGATGAAAATGTTCTTAACCCGTATCGGTTTTAATTCGCGTGCAGTTATCACAGGTGACATTACGCAAATCGATTTACCTCGTGGAGCGAAGTCTGGTCTACGTCATGCAACTGAAGTGCTGAGTGAAGTGGATGACATCAGCTTTAATTTCTTCATGTCTGAAGATGTGGTTCGTCACCCTGTTGTTGCTCGTATCGTCAACGCCTACGAGAAATGGGAAGCGAAAGACCAGAAAGAGCGCAAAGAGTTTGAAAAGCGTAAACGTGAAGAGCGCGAAGCCAAACTTCTTGAGGCTCAGCAGGCAGTTACGACACAATTAGCAACACAAAATAGTTCTGTGATTACAGAACAAGGTGATAAATAGATGTCTATTGAACTAGACCTGCAAATAGCAGTCGAAAATGAGCAAGGTCTTCCAACTGAGCAAGATATTCAGCTTTGGTTGGACAAGACAATTCCTCAGTTTCAAGAGAACGCTGAGTTGACGGTTCGTATCGTTGATACGCAAGAAAGCCACCAGCTCAATCATGAATACCGTGGCAAAGACAAGCCAACTAACGTGCTGTCTTTTCCATTTGAAGCGCCACCAGGAATGGAATTAAATCTACTGGGTGACCTCATTATTTGCCGCCAAGTTGTCGAAAAAGAAGCAGAAGAGCAAAGTAAGCCTCTGCTAGCACACTGGGCTCATATGGTTGTACATGGCAGTCTGCATCTGCTAGGTTATGATCATATCGAAGATGATGAAGCTGAAGAGATGGAGTCACTCGAGACAGAAATCATGCAAGCTATGGGGTTTGAAGACCCTTATATTCTAGAAAAGTAAATTGATTCTAGGTCAGTAGTTTGCAGAGAAACAACGACTCATCGAACCTGTTATTTTCAGGAGTCTGAGTTGTGATGTGTGCTATCACACTTCTGATAGCGTTATTTTTTGAGAAATCATGAACGAAGGTAACCCCCCCACTTCTGAGGGAAGTAAAAAATCTGAAGGTCCGAGTAGAAAGTCCTTCTTTGAACGCCTAGGCCAACTATTTCAAGGCGAGGTAAAAGACCGCCAAGAGCTCGTAGATGTAATCCGCGACTCAGAAATTAATGACCTAATTGACCACGACACGCGCGACATGCTCGAAGGTGTTATGGAAATTTCAGAGATGCGAGTACGCGATATCATGCTGCCTCGCTCTCAAATGGTTACAGTTGAACGCACCGATGATTTAGATACATTGATTGCGCTTATTACTGATGCTCAACACTCTCGCTACCCAGTGATCAGTGAAGATAAAGACCATGTTGAAGGCATTCTATTAGCGAAGGACCTACTTAAGTACTTGGGTTCAGACAGTGCTCCATTTGACATCGAACAAGTGATTCGCCCTGTAGTTGTTGTTCCTGAAAGTAAGCGTGTAGATCGCCTACTCAAGGAATTCCAAGAAGAGCGTTACCACATGTCTATCGTTGTCGATGAGTTTGGCGGTGTCTCTGGCCTAGTAACCATTGAAGATATCCTCGAAGAAATCGTTGGTGAAATTGAAGACGAGTTCGACGATGAAGAAGAGTTAGATATTCGTAAGCTGAGTAAGCATACTTTCTCTGTTAAAGCTTTAACCACTATTGAAGAGTTCAACGACACGTTTAACACGACCTTTAGTGATGATGAAGTAGATACAGTGGGTGGTATGGTGATGACAGCACTCGGTCACCTGCCAGTTCGTGGCGAAATTGTAGAAATCGAAAACTACCATTTCAAAATTACATCTGCAGATAACCGTCGTGTAATTCAGCTACAGGTAACCATTCCTGACGAACAGCCTCTTCCGACTATCGAAGAATAACAACTTCTCTCTAAAGAGATAACAGAAATTAGATGACTAAGACTTTTATTCATCGCCTATTACGGCCGCTTGCGGCCGTTTTTGTTGGCGCTATAACCACCCTTTCATTCGCTCCATACTCCATATGGCCTCTTGCTATTCTCAGCCCAGCTTTGTTGCTGTTACTGATCCACAACCGCTCTCCTAAAAGCGCGCTTTGGATTGGCTACGCATGGGGTTTAGGCCAATTCACAACGGGGATCAGCTGGGTATACGTCAGTATTGATGGCTTTGGCGGCATGCCACTGGCAGCTAACCTATTCTTGATGGCACTGCTTGTTGGCTACCTAGCCGTTTATTCCGGCCTATTTACCTGGAGTTTGAATAAATTCTTCCCTGCCAATAACCTAAGCCGCTTTTTCCTTGCCGCACCTGCGTTGTGGTTAATCAGTGATTGGCTACGTGGCTGGGTAATGACGGGCTTCCCTTGGCTTTGGTTAGGCTACAGCCAAATCGATTCGCCACTAGGTTCATTTGCACCGATTGGCGGCGTCGAGTTAGTAACTCTAGCGATCATTGTTTCAGCCTCTGCCTTCACTTATGCGCTTGTTAACCGGGCCTGGAGTATCGCTGTCATCCCTGCTGTTGTATTTAGCACCGGTTTTGGTATCCGCAATATCGACTGGGTGACGCCGAACCCTGACAAAACAACGTCAGTAGTGTTGATTCAAGGCAACGTCGATCAAGACAGCAAATGGCTACCAAGTCATCGCTGGCCGACCATGATGAAATACACCGACCTAAGCAGAGAAAACTGGGATGTGGATATCATCATTTGGCCTGAAGCGGCTATTCCTGCGTTCGAAGTAGAGATCCCGTCTTTCCTGCGTAACTTAGACAGCGCAGCCAAGATGAACAACAGCTCAATCATTACTGGCGTGCTGAATCAATCTGAAGATAAGAAGTACTACAACAGTGTTCTTTCTCTCGGTGTTAACCCATACGGCGAATACAGCTACGATCCAAACGAACGCTACCACAAACATCATCTATTACCATTTGGTGAGTTTGTACCGTTCGAAGAGGTCCTGCGCCCGTTAGCACCGTTCTTTAATTTGCCAATGTCATCGTTTAGTCGTGGTGATTTCGTTCAGCCAAACATCGTGGCAAATGGTCGTCATCTAGCACCGGCATTGTGTTATGAAATCATCTTCAATGATCAAGTTAGACAAAACGTAACGGATGAAACTGACTTTATTCTAACGCTCTCTAACGATGCGTGGTTTGGTCGTTCAATTGGACCATTGCAACATATGGAAATCGCACAGATGCGTGCTCTGGAGCTAGGTAAGCCAGTTATTCGCTCAACCAACAATGGTGTGACGGCAGTTACCGATTACAAAGGCAAGATCATCAAACAAATACCTCAGTTTGAAACCGCAGTGTTGAAAGCTGAACTTATTTCAACGGATGGTCAAACCCCTTACCACGTGGTCGGTACTTGGCCGCTGTATATCTGGGCGTTACTGAGTTTAGTAGCTGGCTGGGTTATGAGAAGAAAAGACTAGATTCGAGATTCGAGATTCGACGAAAAGTTGTTGAGGGTTGGCTGATTCAGTCAACCCTTTTTATTGCTATGGTGTAAAGTTGAAGATGTTATGCCGCCAGTATTTACGGCTTAAGCGCTTTACGACTAAACCCTTTAGAACCACATTTAATGCATGGAATGATATTGGTTGGATGGTTATATTCGGTTTGATGACCACACTCGTCACATACTAAGGTTCCTAAACCAATGACTTCACCCGCTTGATACAAGCCTTGATGCTCTAGATCTTGGAACAGTTCAACCCATTCCACTTTGGTGCGATCAGTAATGTCCAATAGACCTTGCCAAATGGAATCAGCAATCATCAAGTAGAACGGGCCACTTTTACTCTCTTCATAACTTTCAGAGAATTCTTTTAAGTCCGATTTCACATAGGCTGAAATCAGTGATAGTTCATCTTTGGTCATGTCATTGGCTGCTTTCGCAAACTTACCTGACGCTTCGATTTTGTTGTTGAGCTCTTCAGGACTATGCTTCAGCGTTTCGATGACCTCTTCAACCACTTCTTCATAGAGTGCTTTTTTCTTCGGCATAACAACCTCCTTAAGATAACCAACTTTTCAGTGAGCAAACGGATGTGCCGCCATGCACGCCCGCTCGCAAACAAATGCAATTCATACTGTTAAGTATAGTTGCCCTGCGAAATTCAGTGAAAATTACGCCATCTACTAGGCAGCAACTGCAAGTATGAAGGGTATAACTATTGTTGTACTCAGCTCCTTTAGGTATTCTATGACGATCTGTAAGATTCTGTTCTAACCGAACTCACAAATTCCAAGATAACCGGATACCATCGATGCAAGAACAATATAACCCGCAAGAGATTGAACAAAAGGTTCAACAACACTGGGATAACAGCGAAACTTTCGTTGTAAGTGAAGATCCAAACAAAGAAAAATTCTACTGTCTTTCTATGTTCCCGTACCCAAGTGGCCGACTGCACATGGGTCACGTGCGTAACTACACCATCGGTGATGTGGTATCTCGTTTCCAACGTCTACAAGGCAAAAACGTAATGCAGCCAATCGGTTGGGATGCATTCGGCCTACCAGCAGAAAACGCAGCTGTAAAAAACAACACAGCGCCTGCACCGTGGACTTACGAAAACATCGAATACATGAAAAACCAGCTTAAACTTTTAGGCTTTGGTTACGACTGGAAACGTGAATTCGCAACGTGTACGCCTGAGTACTACCGTTGGGAACAAGAGTTCTTCACCAAGCTTTACGAAAAAGGCCTGGTTTACAAGAAGACATCTTCTGTTAACTGGTGTCCAAACGACCAAACAGTACTAGCAAACGAGCAAGTAGAAGACGGTTGCTGCTGGCGTTGTGATACTCCAGTAGAGCAAAAGAAAATTCCACAGTGGTTCATTAAAATCACGGAGTACGCTCAAGAGCTACTAGACGATCTCGACAACCTTGAAGGTTGGCCTGAAATGGTTAAGACCATGCAGCGCAACTGGATCGGCCGCTCTGAAGGTGTTGAGTTGTCTTTCGCTGTCAACGGCGAAGAAGCGCCACTGGAAGTTTACACAACTCGTCCAGACACACTGATGGGTGTTTCTTACGTGGGTATCGCTGCAGGTCACCCTCTTGCAGAGAAAGCATCGAAGAACAACCCAGAGCTTGCTGCATTCGTTGAAGAGTGTCGTAACACTAAAGTTGCTGAAGCTGAACTAGCAACGATGGAAAAGAAAGGTATGGATACTGGCCTAACAGCTATCCACCCTCTTAACGGTCGTGTTGTTCCTGTTTACGTAGCAAACTTCGTTCTTATGGATTACGGCACAGGTGCGGTAATGGCGGTTCCTGCTCACGATCAACGTGACTACGAATTCGCAACTAAGTACGGCATCGACATTATCCCAGTAATCAAACCTGAAGACGGTTCTGAGCTAGATGTGTCTGAAGCGGCTTACACCGAGAAAGGCGTATTGTTCGATTCTGGTGAGTTCGATGGTCTTGCGTTCCAAGAAGCATTCGATGCAATTGCTGCGAAGCTTGAAGCTGAAGGTAAAGGTAAGAAGACAGTAAACTTCCGCCTACGTGACTGGGGCGTTTCTCGTCAGCGTTACTGGGGTGCACCTATCCCAATGGTCACCACTGAAGACGGTGAAGTTCACCCAGTACCTGCAGATCAACTACCAGTAATTCTTCCAGAAGATGTGGTAATGGATGGCGTAACTAGCCCAATCAAGGCAGATAAGTCTTGGGCTGAAACAACATTCAATGGCGAACCCGCGCTACGTGAAACTGATACGTTCGATACGTTCATGGAGTCTTCATGGTACTACGCACGTTACTGTTCACCACAAGCTGACGACATTCTAGATCCAGAGAAAGCAAACTACTGGTTGCCAGTTGACCAATACGTTGGTGGTATCGAGCACGCTTGTATGCACCTTCTTTACTCTCGTTTCTTCCACAAACTTCTTCGTGATGCGGGTTACGTGACATCTGATGAACCGTTCAAACAGCTTCTATGTCAAGGCATGGTTCTCGCTGACGCGTTCTACCACACAAACGAGAAAGGCACGAAAGAGTGGATTGCTCCAACTGACGTGACTATCGACCGTGACGCGAAAGGTCGTATTGAAAAAGCAATCGACAACCAAGGCCGCGACGTTGAACACTCAGGCATGATCAAAATGTCTAAGTCTAAGAACAACGGTATCGATCCACAAGAGATGGTAGACAAGTACGGCGCTGATACAGTACGTCTATTCATGATGTTTGCATCACCTGCAGACATGACGCTTGAGTGGCAAGAGTCTGGCGTTGAAGGAGCTAACCGCTTCCTTAAACGTGTTTGGAAATTGGTTCACGCTCACTCTTCTAAAGGTGCAGCTGAATCTGTTGACGCTTCTGCGCTATCTGGCGACCAAAAAGCACTTCGTCGTGATATCCACAAGACTATCGCGAAAGTAACGGACGATATTGGCCGCCGCCAAACGTTCAACACAGCTATCGCTGCAATCATGGAACTGATGAACAAGCTAGCGAAAGCACCTCAAGAGTCTGTACAAGATCGTGCAATTCTTGATGAAGCGCTAAAAGCAGTAGTTCGTATGCTTTACCCAATGACTCCACACATCTCTTACGAAATGTGGATTGCACTTGGTGAATCAAACGTAGACTCAGCAACATGGCCAACTTTCGATGAGAAAGCGCTAGTTGAAGACGAAAAAACTATCGTTGTCATGATCAACGGTAAGCTACGTGCGAAACTGACCGTTGCTGCTGATGCAACTGAAGAGCGAGTTCGTGAACTTGGTCTAAACGATGAGAATGCTAAGAAGTTCCTAGATGGCTTAACTATCCGTAAAGTTATCTTCGTACCTGGTAAGCTTCTGAACATCGTAGCTAACTAATATTGGCTAACTAATATAACTTCTATTGGCTAACTAACAGTGCAGACTAAAACGAACTATCTCATTTTAGTCTGCACGTATTACTGATGAAGCGAACTTATTTCGTTTTCAGCAGTCTTTAAACCTAGGAAACATCGCCCTGTCTACTTATTTAAAGGCTTTAGATTCTTAGCTCAACAATGCGAACGACTAAAGCCTTTAAATAAGTATTCTACCTTCATGAGAGCCATAAAATAATGCGCCTGACACTATCTTCATTGAAAGTTACTATTGTTGTTCTAACCGTTAGCCTACTGAGCGCCTGTGGTTTTCACCTGCGTGGTGATTACTCTGTGCCAGAAGAGCTCAACAAGATCTCTGTAACCAGTTACGACCAATACAGTACGTTTACACGTATGATGAAAAGCCAACTGCGTATGAATGATGTAGAAATCGTGCCACCGGCTGAGAACACACCTAACCTGCACATTATTAGCGAAGGCGTCGGTGAGCGTACCCTGTCTCTTTACCAAAACACTCGAGCAGCCGAAAAAGAATTAACGCTCAATGCATCATATCGTGTGACGATACCTGAACTTGGCGACAAAACCTTCTCAACCAGCGTAACTCGAAGCTATCTAGATAACCCGTTAACTGCACTTGCAAAATCGGTTGAACGAGACATGATCGAAGATGAAATGCGCAAGCTTGCAACAAGCCAAATCCTACGTCAAATGGCTCGATTAAAAGCTAACATTGCTGCTGATAGTATGAATCTAGAGCAACTTGAACAAGTTCAAGTGAAAGAGCTTGAGAAACAATACAACATCAAGAACATCGAAATTGACGACGTTGAGATCGACGCAAGTGCAACACCTGATGCTGAGCCTAGCGTAACTGTCGAGCTATAGGTTTATTTAATGCGTATTTTTGCTGATCGTTTATCTGAGCAACTTGCTAAGCAGTTAAGCAACGTTTACCTAATTTTTGGTAACGAACCTTTACTGCTGCAGGAAAGCCGAGAAGCGATTCAAAAGACAGCCAAAGAGCAAGGCTTCGAAGAACGCCACCGCTTTGCTATTGATAGCAGTTTGGACTGGAATCAAGTCTACGACTGCACTCAAGCATTGAGCCTATTCTCTAGTCGTCAGCTCATCGAACTTGAATTGCCAGAGTCCGGAGTCAATGCGGCGATTGCAAAAGAGCTACTCGCAATTTCAGAGCATATTCATAGCGATATCTTGTTGATCTTGATAGGCACCAAGCTCACTAAAGCTCAAGAAAGCGCTAAGTGGTTTAAGGCACTTTCGAATCAGGGTCACTGGATAAGCTGCCTAACCCCAGACGTTAGCCGATTACCTCAGTTTGTCCAAACACGCTGTCGACAGATCGGCTTGTCACCGGATCCTGAAGCGATACAAATGTTGGCGCAATGGCATGAGGGTAATCTATTTGCACTCACCCAAAGCCTGGAAAAACTGGCTCTCCAATACCCAGATGGAAATCTCACATTAGTACGCTTAGAAGAATCGCTGAGTCGACACAACCATTTTACTCCCTTTCATTGGAGTGATGCGTTATTAGCAGGCAAAGGCAACCGTGCACAGCGAATCCTGCGTCAGTTAGAAGCCGAAGGTGTAGAACCCGTTATCTTATTGCGCAGCGTACAACGTGAGCTTGCTCTGCTATTACAAATGCAGCAACAAATGAAGCTGATGCCAATCACACAGGTATTTGAAAAGCACCGTATCTGGCAATCCAAAAAGCCTCTTTATAACGCCGCGCTAACAAGAGTTTCGATATCTCAATTATACTCCCTGTTTGCGCTACTCACTCAAGTAGAATTGATGACAAAAACGCAATATGAACAGTCGCCTTGGCCACTAATTCATCAGTTAAGCGTAGAGTTTTGTATCCCTTCAGCTTCAATTCCATTTCACGCATAAAAGCGTGGTATATTCTAGGGTCAACATACCCTAAAAAGCTAAACTCAGATTAAAGGAACACCCTGTGTTACGTGAAGAACTAAAAGATTTTCTTGCAGACAAAGCCGACGACATGAAAGCAGAATCGATTGTGACTATCGATGTAGAAGGCAAATCAAGTGTTACTGACTACATGATTGTTTGTACTGGTACATCTAAGCGCCATGTTGCCTCTATTGCACAGCACGTTGCTGATGAAGTGCGCAAGGCTGGCATGAATCCCCTTGGCATGGACGGCCAAAAAGAAGGTGAATGGGTTGTTCTAGACATGGGCACAAGCATGCTTCACGTTATGCAAGAAGAGCATCGTGAGCTGTACCAACTAGAAAAACTTTGGGGCTAAGCTTTGAAGATCCAGTTAATCGCAGTTGGTACAAAAATGCCAAAGTGGGTTGAAGAAGGCTTTAAAGAATATAAACGCCGCTTCCCTCATGATATGCCATTGGAACTCATTGAAATCACTGCTGGAAAACGCGGTAAAAATGCCGATATTGCACGTATTCTCCTAAAAGAAGGCGAAGCAATGTTAGCGGCAGTTCCAAAAGGCAACCGCATTGTTACGCTCGATATCCCGGGAAAAAAATGGGATACACCCCAACTAGCAGAGCAATTGGAAAGTTGGAAGCTGGATGGACGTGACGTATCTATCCTAATTGGCGGGCCTGAAGGATTAGCACCTGCATGTAAAGCGGCAGCAGACCAAAGTTGGTCTCTGTCTGCGCTTACTCTCCCTCACCCATTAGTACGCGTTATCATGGCTGAAAGCTTATATCGAGCTTGGAGCATCACTGCTAACCACCCTTATCATCGAGAATAAGCGTTAATGTTACGTAAACGTAGCCAAATCCGTGATTACAAGGCAGAAGCACGACTATTTACTAGTCGTGCTTCTGTTGCGTTTGCAGGGATTATAGTGATGATGGGCTTACTGGTTGTAAACCTTTACAACATTCAAGTAAATCAATATCAGGACTATAGAACCCGCTCCAACGACAACCGTATAAAGGTCGTTCCAATCGCACCGAACCGTGGTTTGATTTATGACCGCAACGGAGTACTTCTTGCTGAAAATCGCCCCGTTTTCAACCTAGAGATCATCCCAGAAAAAGTCAACGATATGGAAGATACGCTTGTTCGTTTGCAAGCGTTAATTGAAATACCACCGGAACGTATAGAACGTTTTAATCATGATCGCCGGAATTCACGTCGCTTCAAATCAGTGCCAATTCTGAATCAGCTCACCGAAGAACAAGTTGCCGTCTTCTCTGTAAACCAACACAAATTCCCAGGTGTTGAGGTTACGGGAACCTTGAAGCGTTTCTACCCTTACGGTGATGTGCTCACTCACGTGATAGGCTATGTATCGCGCATCAATGACCGTGATATGCAGCGCTTGGTACGAGAAGAAAAAGACGCCAATTACCAAGCAACTCGTGATATCGGTAAGTTGGGTATTGAGCGTTATTACGAAGACATGTTACACGGCACCGCTGGCTATCAAGAAGTCGAAGTAAACAGCCGTGGACGAGTGATCCGCACTCTTAAATTTGTGCCTTCGACTCCAGGCAAAGATATCGTGCTCAACTTGGATATCAAACTACAGCTATACGTACATAAGTTACTTGATGGACGCCGTGGTTCAGCTATAGTTCTCGACCCGAAAGACAATGGCGTATTAGCCATGGTTTCCAGCCCAAGTTACGACCCAAATGCCTTTGTGCATGGTATTTCCTCGAAAGGTTATAATGCCCTGCTTCAAGACAAAGACAGACCTTTAGTTAACCGCGCAACGCTAGGAATTTATCCGCCAGCATCGACGATCAAACCCTTCATTGCCGTCGCCGCCCTGCAAGAAGGCGTGATTACACCGAACACCACACGTAACGACCCAGGTTATTGGAAGATACCCAATTCAAAAACAAAACCGTTTCGTGACTGGTTACGCTGGGGACACGGTGTCGTTGACATAGAGAAAGCCATTGAAGAATCGGTGGATACCTTCTTCTACCAAATTTCATTTGATTTAGGCATCGATCGCTTATCTAAATGGATGATGTTATTCGGTTTTGGTGATTACACTGGCATCGACATTTACGAAGAAAGCAAAGCGAATATGCCCACTCGCGAATGGAAAATGGCAAGACACCGTGTGCCTTGGTATCAAGGTGACACCATCCCTGTCGGCATTGGCCAAGGCTACTGGACGGCAACACCAATGCAGATTGCAAAAGCGACTTCAGTATTGGTCAATGAAGGGGAAGTAACGGCTCCTCATTTACTGCGCGCGACGATTGAGAATAGCCAACCGTTCGATGAACAAACGATATCTGAGATCGAAACGTATCCTCCGGTTACTGGCGTTAAGCAGAGATACTGGGATATCGCGCAAGAAGGCATGAGATTGGTGAACCACGGAAAGAAAGGTACAGCAAGGCGCTCATTCCAAAAAATGTCTTATCAAACTGCAGGCAAATCAGGTACTGCACAAGTATTCGGTCTAAAAGAAGATGAAGAGTACAACGCGGACGAAATCGCAGAACATTTACGCGATCATGCCCTCTTCACCGGTTATGCGCCTTTTGAAGATCCTGAAGCGGTCGTAACTATCGTTTTGGAGAATGCCGGTGGTGGTTCATCAAATGGTGGCCCAGTTGTAAGAAGAATTTTAGACCATATTATTCTTGCAGAAGATTATGAAAGTGAGCCAATAAAATAATGAAACTTGATCCTTCAACTGGACGAAATAGAGCCCTATTTGAACGGCTGCATATCGACCTTCCGCTATTGCTTGGCATTCTGGTTTTAATGGGCTTTGCCCTATTGATCATGTACAGCGCAAGCGGACAGAGCCTTGCGATGATGGATCGCCAAGCGATGCGTATGGTGCTGTCTTTAGGTGTGATGATCTTTTTAGCGCAAATCTCACCTCGTACTTATGAGACCTTGGCTCCACTACTGTTTGCGGGCGGCGTTATTCTACTACTCGGAGTGTTGTTCTTTGGCGAGGCCTCTAAAGGTGCACAGCGCTGGTTAAACTTCGGCTTTATTCGATTCCAACCCTCTGAACTATTGAAGCTTGCAGTACCCTTGATGCTGGCTCGATTTATTGGTAAGCGCTCACTGCCACCCACTTTCCAAACCTTGGCTATCTCATTAGTGATGGTGTTTGTACCTACAATCCTTATCGCTAAACAGCCAGATTTAGGCACATCGATACTCATCGCAGCATCCGGTATCTTCGTGATATTCCTGGCAGGTATTAGTTGGAAGATCATTGCTAGTGCCGCGATTGCACTGGGTGGGTTTATTCCAATCTTATGGTTCTTCTTGATGCGTGAATATCAAAAAGTTCGTGTAAGAACCCTTTTTGACCCTGAATCAGATCCATTAGGTGCAGGCTATCACATCATCCAAAGTAAGATTGCAATTGGCTCTGGTGGTATATCAGGAAAAGGTTGGCTGCAAGGTACCCAATCTCAACTAGAGTTCATTCCAGAGCGCCATACTGACTTTATTTTTGCGGTCATCGCCGAAGAGTGGGGCATGATTGGTATTTTGTTTTTGCTCGCTATCTACCTGTTCATTATTGGCCGCGGCTTAGTGCTTGCAAGCCAAGCTCAAACAGCATTTGGTCGAATGATGGGCGGCAGTATCGTACTGAGTTTCTTCGTCTATATTTTCGTAAACATTGGTATGGTAAGCGGTATTCTACCTGTGGTGGGTGTCCCTCTACCTCTGGTCAGCTATGGCGGTACCTCTATGGTTACCCTTATGGCCGGTTTCGGTATTTTAATGTCAATCCATACACACAGAAAAGCATTCTCAAAGGCGACCTAATTGATGTCTGTTAAAATAACTCCTATAAAAACATCTTTGGTTAATGAGCTGCCAATAAAAAAATTATTATCTATAGTGAGCCTAACCGTTGTTATAAACGGTTGTTCTTCGACAGAACCAACAGGCCGCTACGATATAGATTCAGATATTGCACCAGACGCACCGATCTCAGTAGAGCATCTCGAGGATGCTCACCCTCAGTATGAACCTTATAGTTTAGGTGGTAACACGGATTACACTTTGCGTGGCGAAGACTACAAGATCGTAAAGAAGACAGAAGGGTTTACTGAGAAAGGCAAAGCCTCTTGGTACGGTAAGAAATTTCATGGTCATTTAACGTCGAATGGCGAGATCTACGACATGTATTCGATGTCTGCGGCACACAAAACATTGCCGATTCCGAGCTATGTAAAAGTGACGAATACCGATAATGACAAAACGACGATTGTGCGCATCAATGACCGAGGTCCATTTCATGAAGGGCGAATCATTGACCTTAGTTATGCCGCGGCATACAAACTCGATGTATTAAGAACAGGTACAGCAAATGTTGAGATAGAAGTCATCACTGTGGCTATGCCAACCGACGCGAATAAAAAGGCGGCTTTGCCGCAATTTATTATTCAAGTAGCCACTTCTCCACATGAAGATAGAACCGAGAAGTTAGCCAAAGATCTAGGCGAAAAGTTAGCTGTAGCAACGTTCTTGCAGCCAAATGATGATAACTACCGCCTGATGCTTGGCCCATTTCATGACTATGCTCTGACTCAAGAAAAATTAGAACAAGTTAAGCTAATGGGTTACCCGTCAGCTTATATAAAAAAACACACGCTAACTCGCTAATTTATCTAACAGTTACTTCTGGTAATCAGCGCTCTGGTGTGACAGAGTGATTCTGTTAATATATGAATAGTTCACCTAATAATTGCATTCAAAATGATTAAATCTAATAAACTTGTTAAATCGATTTTTGCTACTTCAGTTGCACTTTCTGCAACGATAGCCACATCGTCATTCGCCGCTCCTATTATTGTTCCTGACGCTCCTCAAATCGCTGCTAAGGGATTTGTTCTGATGGATTACCATTCAGGCAAAGTACTCGCAGAGAAAGAGATGAACACTCAACTTTCTCCAGCAAGTTTAACTAAGATGATGACGAGCTACGTAGTCGGCCAAGAGCTAGAGCGTGGCAACATCAACCTAAACGACGATGTTGTTATCAGTGAAAATGCTTGGGCTAAAAACTTCCCTGATTCATCTAAGATGTTCATTGAAGTTGGTACAACCGTTAAAGTTGAAGAGCTGAACCGCGGTATCATTATTCAATCAGGTAACGATGCTTGTGTTGCGATGGCTGAACATATTGCTGGCTCTGAAGATGCATTTGTTGACTTAATGAACGCATGGGCGAGCTCTATCGGAATGAAAGACACGCACTTTGCTAACGTGCACGGTCTAGACAACCCTAACCTTTACTCAACGCCTTACGATATGGCGCTACTAGGTCAGGCGCTGATTCGCGATGTTCCTGATGAGTACCGTATCTACTCACAAAAGAAATTCACTTACAACGGCATCACCCAGTACAACCGCAACGGTCTGTTATGGGATAAGAGCATGAACGTTGATGGCATTAAAACGGGCCACACAAGCAATGCAGGTTACAGCCTAGTAAGCTCAGCAACCGAAGGTAAAATGCGCCTAGTTGCTGTTGTTATGGGCACCAAGAATGCTAACGCTCGTAAAACAGAAAGCAAAAAACTGCTTAGCTATGGTTTCCGCTTCTTCGAAACAGTGGCACCACATACCGCTGGTGAAACCTTCGTTGAAGAGAAGATCTGGATGGGTAGCAAGGACACGGTTGCACTAGGTGTCGACGAAGATACGTTCGTTACTCTGCCTCGTGGCCAAGCTAAGAACCTGAAGGCAAGCTTCGTTCTTGAGAAAGAGCTAGAAGCACCAATCAGCAAAGGCGACGTTGTGGGTAAACTATTCTACCAAGTCGACGGTGAAGACGTTGCTGAATACCCACTACTTGCACTAGAAAATGTAGAGCAAGGCAGCTTATTTAGCCGCCTATGGGACTACCTAGTACTGCTGTTCAAGGGTTTATTCTAAATCAGCCAACGGGTTGTTCTACACAAAACCTAAGCTTGCTGTATAGCTAACCTAATGAGTAGGTTCATGATTTTCTCATTACCGAAACAAAAGCCGCCATGTGCGGCTTTTGTTGATCTTGAGTTCGGTGATATTTACACGTAATATTCCGCATTATTACTCGTGTCTGTTGACCGAACACGCTTTTTATCGACATTTCGCCAATTTGCGAGAGTCTAGCCTTTTGGAGCTAATCATGAACATCAATTCTGATGCAAAACTAAAAGACCTCTTAGAGTTCCCTTGTTCATTCACTTACAAAGTTATGGGCTACGCTAAGCCAGAACTTACTGAACTAGTACTAGAAGTGATCCAGCGTCATGCTCCTGGTGACTACAGCCCAACTCTAAAACCGAGTGCGAAAGGTAACTACCACTCTGTTTCTATCAATATTACTGCGACTTCAATTGAGCAAGTAGAAACGCTATATAAAGAACTGGGCGACATCGAAATCGTTCGTATGGTTCTGTAATCTTCGATTACACATGAAAAACAGCGGCTTATTGCCGCTGTTTTTGTTTAAAGCACAGTATCGACACCAAATTCATTCAACTTAATTTTAAATAAATACAAAGAAAGTTGAAAAACCTTGCAGTCCGTCTGTAGTTAGAATCATGTTTCGCGTTTATAATGCGTTCACTTTATTAATCCTTGAGGGAGTGCCGCTTTGCAAAATAAGCTAATCGTAAAAAAATTAGGCCGTCAGGATTATGAACCTGTATGGAAAGCCATGCATAAGTTCACAGACGAACGCACGGAAGAAGACGTAGACCAGGTTTGGTTGGTTGAACACAACCCTGTCTTCACTCAAGGACAAGCAGGCAAAGCTGAGCATGTTTTAAATGCCGGTGATATCCCTGTGATACAAAGCGATCGCGGTGGCCAAGTGACTTATCACGGCCCAGGTCAGTTAGTTGCTTACTTTCTGATTAACATTCGCCGCAAGAAATTCGGAGTACGTGATTTGGTTACTCATATCGAGAACCTCGTAATCAATACTCTGAAAGCTTACAATATAGATTCAGCTGCCCGACCTGACGCTCCTGGTGTTTATGTCGATGGCAAGAAAATCTGTTCACTCGGATTGCGTATTCGACGTGGCTGCTCGTTCCATGGGCTAGCACTTAACGTTGATATGGATCTGTCTCCATTCCTACGTATTAACCCATGTGGTTATCAAGGAATGGAAATGGCACAGGTCAGCCAACTTGGCGGACCAAGTGAACTAGAAAACGTTGAGCAACAGTTAATACAAGAGCTCGTAGAGCTACTCGGCTATGACCAAGTAGACATTCAAGCCACCAGTAACATTACAGCAGAAGCATAAAATCATGAGCAAACCAATCCAAATGGAAAAAGGCGTTAAATATCGTGACGCTGACAAAATGGCATTAATTCCCGTAAAGAATATGCCTGCTGAACAGAAAGAAGTTTTACGTAAGCCTGCATGGATGAAGATTAAACTTCCTTCAGACAGCCATCGTATTCAAGAAATCAAATCTGCAATGCGCAAAAACAACCTGCACTCAGTTTGTGAAGAAGCGTCTTGCCCTAACCTAGCCGAATGTTTTAACCACGGCACGGCAACGTTTATGATTCTTGGCGCTATCTGTACTCGTCGCTGCCCGTTCTGTGATGTTGCCCATGGTCGACCTAATGCTCCAGAAGCCGAAGAGCCGAAGAAACTGGCTAAGACGATTAAAGACATGAAACTGAAGTACGTTGTAATCACTTCAGTAGACCGTGATGACTTACGTGATGGCGGTGCTCAACACTTTGCTGATTGTAACCGTGAAATTCGCGAGCAAAACCCAAACATTCGTATCGAAACACTGGTTCCGGACTTCCGTGGTCGTATGGACGTTGCGCTTGAACTAATGAAAGACAACCCACCAGATGTTTTCAACCACAACCTAGAGACAGCGCCGCGTCTCTACCGTAAAGCGCGTCCAGGTGCGAACTACAAGTGGTCTCTTGATCTGTTAAGAAAATTCAAAGAGCAGCATCCAAGCATCCCGACCAAGTCGGGTGTGATGATGGGCCTTGGTGAGACGAAAGAAGAGATCGTTCAAGTATTGAAAGATCTTCGCGAACATGGCGTAACTATGCTGACACTAGGCCAATACCTAGCACCAAGCCGCCACCACTTGCCAGTTGAACGTTACGTGCCACCTTCTGAGTTTGATGAGCTGAAAGAGATTGCTCTAGAGCTAGGTTTCACTCACGCAGCTTGTGGTCCATTTGTACGCTCTTCTTACCATGCAGACCTACAAGCTCAAGGTATGGAAATTAAGTAATCACGTTGCTTATACCAAAATTAAAAAGGCGCTGAACTGTATGTTCAGCGCCTTTTTTCTAACTCAATACTAATAAGTCTCTATTTCTAGAATAACTTTCAGCTAAGAGAAGATTAGAAGCTATAAGCGATAGAAGCTTTAAAGTTACGACCCGCTTCATAGCTGGTGTACTTTTCTGAGCCCCAAGAGATACCAAAACCAGTATGCTCAGCGTACTTCTTATCAAGCAGGTTATCGATACCAAGGTTCATCTCTAGGTCTTTAGCAAACGTCGGTGTGTAAGCCGCCCAAATGTTGTGCGTTGCGAAGCCAGAGCGTTTGATCTCTTTGCCTTTTTCGTTCTCGTAATCGTTCCCCGGAACAAAGCGTGAATCCCAACCAAACACAAACTCACTGTTTAGGCTGTAGTTAAAGCCCGCTTTGAAGTTATGAATGCCGGTTTTATTCATGTGACTTGTCTTGCCGTTTTTCAGGCTCTTTTGCTCACCATCAGAGTAAGAGTGGTTAGCGTAAACACTTAAAGCATCTAACTGATAGCTCAATACAGTCTCTACACCCCAAACTTCAACATCATACTTATTAGATAATGTTGCGTTGTTCTTAGTTGGGTGCATTTGGTTATCAAGGTCATAGGTATAAGCCGTGAAACCTAGAATCGCGTAATCAGCCGCAAGCAAACGTGTTAGCTCGTAATCAAAGCCCGCTTCGTAGTTATTACCCGTCATCGCCTTAGTATCAGACTGCTTAACTTTGCTTGGTGCTTTCATCGTCAGCGTTTCTGGTAGTGACGCGCCTTTAAACAGACGACCGTAACCCACACGAAGTTTTAGGTTTTCCGTTGTTTGGTATTCACCTTTGAACTTTGGAGATAGCTGATCAAACTCGCCCTTATACACGCCACCCAGTTTATGAACGTCGTAACGAAGACCTGTTGTCAGACGGAAATCGCTGAATTCGTACATATCTTGTAGATACAGACCGTAAGCCGTCACCGTACCACCATCCATGCTGTAGTTCTCGGTTTGACCTTGCTTAGTACCGCTTAGATATACGCCTTGACCAGCATCAATCCATTGCTTGGCTTTGTAGCCCTCAAGACCATAAGTAAGCTCATGCTCACCAACCCAAGAAACGTTACGAATGTCACCACCAATGGTTGTTACATTGTATTCACGCTTAGGGTAAGACATTTTGCCATCTTTGAACCATTTACCTGCCGGTGTTTTGCCCCAAGCGGTACCTTCAAGAGCATCACGATCCATGTATTGACGGTTGTAGTAAACATTACTTTTCAGATGAACTAGATCACTACCCGCATCGTATTCGTGCTGTAGCGTCACTGTATCGCGATTAAGCGAATGATAGTCGTGTTTATCGTCAGCATACAGAGCACCCGCCTTTTCGCCAGAAAGCTGACGCGTACCACCATCACTGTATCGGTTGAAAGTCAGTTTAAATTCATTGGCATCATTAGGAATGAAAACAACTTTAGCCAAACCCGACTTAAGCTCACCCTGCTTAGAGGTTACCGCTTCTTGATCAGGAATGTGCAGATCGCCATCTTCTGAATAGTTCGCAATACCCATGAACTGTAGCTTGTCGTTCACTTTTGCATACACAGCAACGTTGGTTGCAAAACGCTCATAAGCTGTTTTATAGCTTGTTTTTACTCGAGCACCAACGCTTTCACCCGGCTTAAGAAGATCGCTTGGGTCTTTCGTTTCGTAGCTAAATGAACCATTGATAGCACCAGAACCTGACAGTGCAGAGTTACCACCTAATTCAATTTCAGCTCTTTTTAGCATTGCAGGATCAATCGCTTGGTCACCAGAGTGGTGGAAAAGCTGACCTTCTTGTCGCGCACCATCAATAGTCACTACGGCAAATTTGTCTTCCATACCACGTACAAATACTTTGCGTGAGTAACGTGCGTTCCCGTCAACCGTAACGCTAGGCATAGTATTCAAAACATCTTTGATGTCTGATGCTTGCTTCTTTTCCAGTGTGTCAGAGTTGATTTCAGTCTGAATCAATTGGTCAAGGGCAGAACCGATAACGACTACGGTTTCTGGTTCGTCGGCAGCAAATGCTGTAAATGAGGTTAAGGCAACCGTAACGGCCACTGATAGTGCTTTAAGTTTCATAATGCGACTTATATTTTATAGATTTAAGTAAAGTGCACGAATAGTACACGACACTAATAACAATGTTAATAGTAATAGTTATCATTTACATTCTTTACTTACATTTACTTACTTATAATAAAATACAATTTGATTAGGATGTTCTCGCTGTAATTTACTGCTGAATTTTAAATAAACCCTTCTTCGTTTCATCGCTGAACTAGGTAGCCGTAAGTATCGATAGCTTACGGCTTTTTTGTCTCATATCGACACTAATAGTCGACAATTCGACGACTATCAACCAAGTTGAATTAGTCACATTTACACTTAAATATGACTAAAAAACGCATATAGACCAACCTTTCTAAACTACCCATACGAAGCGATAATCAAACTCATAAACAAACTTCAGATATAAAAAATGCCCCTTAAAGGAGCATTTTCTTTATCACTGACACACTAACGTAAATATTAGTACGGTGAGATATTCGAAAGCGACTGAATATGAACCGTGATCTCTTCGCGATCGTGGTAAAGGTGCTTCGCCTGCATCTTGAACTTCACTTTGTTATCAATCAGGAACTGCTTTAGGTTTTCGATATCCTGCAGAACTTCATCGTAACGGCCTTTCATTGGCAGTTTAAGGTTGAACAGTGCTTCTTTCGCCCAGCCTTTGATGATCCACTCACCCATAAGGTGTGCAACACGAGCTGGCTTCTCAACCATGTCACAGATAATCCAAGTGACGTTCTTACGGTCAGGTTCGAATTTAAAACCATCCACCATGTGGTGCTTAATTTGACCCGTTTCCATTAGGCTATCTGCCATCATGCCGTTATCAACACAGTGAACAAACATAGAGCGCTTAACCAATTGGTAAGTCCAACCACCTGGACACGCGCCTAAATCTACGCCCCACATACCCGGAGCCAGACGTTCGTCCCACTCATCACGAGGGATGAATACGTGGAATGCTTCTTCTAGCTTCAATGTAGAACGACTTGGTGCATCTGATGGGAACTTCAAACGAGGAATACCCATGAAGAACTGCGAGTTGTTGGTTGGGTAAGAGTAACCAACAAAACAGTGACCCGGAGCGATAAAACATAAGTGAAGCACAGGCTTCTTAACATTGTCTTTCGCTGTCATCAACCCTTTACCGCGCATTGCTTGACGCATTGGCACAGTAAACTTACGGCAGAACTTCAAAAGCTCTTTCGCTTCATTGGTGTCTGGTGTTTCAATACGGATATCGCCACAACGTGGGAAACCTTCTTTCTCAGAAAGCGCCTCAAGAATTGGAGAAATACGATCATCAGTCGGCAGATCTTTGATTTCAACCGCTACCGCGATCATTTGACGAGCAAAGATCAACGATTGGAAGTCGATCTCTTTTACCAGTTTATCGGCTTCGCCTGCTTGATAACATTCAAACAATACAAAGCCTGTATTGTTCTTTAAGCGAGGAAAACCAAACACTTCCAGTTGTGTTGCCTTGTCTTGAATTTCGCCAGCACATTCTTTTTCAAAACCAGAGCGACAATAAAGTAGTACGTGTTTCACTGAGTTACCTCTTTTATATTCAAAGCAGCGAAGGAGAAGACTCCCCAACCAATGATAAATAGTAGACCACCAAACGGTGTTATAGGGCCAAACCATTTTATTCCTGTCAGTGCTAAGCCATAAAGGCTGCCACTAAAACAAAGGATGCCGATGATAAAGCAAATTGCCGCAATGAAAAAATATTTTTGTGATTTAGCGCCAAGTTTCATCTGCAGCAGTGCACCACACGCCAATATTGCTAGTGTATGGATAAACTGGTACTGAACACCTGTCTCAAACACGCCTAGCAGATACTCTGGCAAGACAGCTTTTAACCCGTGAGCGGCGAAGGCACCTAGCATTACGGCTATTGCGCCAGAGATACCTGCAAAAGTGAGTAAATACTTACTTCTCATTAAGCACCTCTTTGATAAACGCCGATAGTTTCTCAACGGTTAACGCTATGTTCTGCTGTTCGGTGTAGCCAGAGCTCTTACGAGGCTTAAAGCTGTGATCGCCATCAGGAATAAACTCAACACGAATCGAATCCGACAGGTCGAAATCAGCAAACTCTTCTCGCTTACCAAAGGTATCACGTTCACCCTGCAGAATAAGACACGGCTTTGCTAACTCAGCCAAGTGCTCACCTTTGTATTTCTCTGGTTTGCCTGGCGGATGGAAAGGAAAGCCTAAACAGGCCATTGCAGCCACCTTATCAACTTCAGACAAATGGCTCGCCATACGTCCTCCCATCGACTTACCGCCAATCACAAGCTTATCGGCATCTACCTGTCCGATAATATCTTGGTAAGCTTCGAGCAGTTTAGGGGCTCGATCAGGTGGACGACGCTTACCATCTTCAGCACGTTTGATCATGTAAGGGAAATTAAAACGAATCACCCGTATCCCTTTAAACGCCAACCCTTTTGCTACCGACTGCATGAACTCATGATCCATACCTGCGCCAGCACCATGTGCAAAGATAAAGGTTATTGGGTTGTCTTCACCATCAATGATGAGGTTATTCATCAAGTAAGTCCTCTTGTTCACTTTGCGCTTTCGCCAACATCCAATCACGGAAAGTCGCAATACGCCCCATGTCAGCTTGTTTCTCATGACACACTACATAGAAGGCGTTCTTACTTACCAACACTTCATCAAAAGGGGCAATCAAACGACCTGCTTCGATTTCAGGTTGCGCCAACACATTATTACCCAAAGCAATACCTTGCCCGTGAGCGGCCGCCTGCAATACCATGGTTGAGTGACTGAAGATAGGGCCATGATTAACGTTTACCCCATCAATACCATTTTGCTTAGCAAACTGTTTCCAATCCTTTCGAGATGTATCATGCAGTAGCGTATGACATGCCAAATCACTGAGAGATTCTAAAGGTTTAGCTCCTAGCAGCACGGAAGGTGAGCAAAGAGGAATTAAGTATTCTTGGTAAAGTTTATCGGCTCTGAGCCCCGACCAATTCCCTCGGCCATAGTAAATAGCCACGTCTACATCATCGGTCAACGAGCCTTCATCCATATCAACGGCTTTGATTCTTACATCAATATCAGGTTCTTGCTGATTAAAGTCAGCGAGCCTTGGTACCAACCATTGAATAGCAAAACTCGGCGGCAAACTGATGGTCAATGCGCCCTTCTCACTTCGCTCAAGCACTTTGTCTGTCGCTTCTGCCAGTGATGTGAAAATATCTTTGATATCCAAGAAGTAGCTTTGACCTTCTTCAGTCAGCAGCAAAGAGCGGTTTCTTCGACGAAACAGCTTCAAAGATAAGAATTCTTCAAGCGCTTTGATCTGATGACTGACCGCGGCTTGAGTAACAAACAACTCTTCTGCGGCACGCGTAAAACTCAAGTGTCGAGCCGCGGCTTCAAACACTCTTAGCGAGTTTAATGGGGGTAATCGACGAGACATAGTTACTCTCTAAATAAGCATTAGTTTTTTTTATCTGAAACATTATAATTTGTCCATTGCCTAGCGGCCAGAGAAATTCTATATTTCATCCCGCAGCAGCTAGCCTGAACGGCTTGATTCTCTCTAGAATCAATTGGTTTAGCTCCTGCGATGTTGTGTTTGCAAACTCGTTCTTTTCGAGTTGGGTAGAGTTCTACCAAATGTTTTGTTGCAGTTCTATACTGAAACGAGGCATGTACTTCCTGTATTTATTTTGACCTGTCTGTCAAATTTGTTTACACCGCCTTATGGGCGGTGTTTTTTTATGTGCAAAGAAAAGTAACAATAAGTTTATCAATAGCTGTGCTAATTAATCTTTATTATTTTTCATCGCTAATCACAGAATCAGACACCCACTCAAATAAACAACTGAACACATACAAATAGCACCATTGAGTTGCACTAAAAAGTAACAGAATACTTCAAGATACTCACACTTCTTCAGTACTTATAGACCCGTTTAGATCTCACCAGTTCTATCAATCCAAAATTTCAAAGCTGAGCATGACGATAGCACGTCCAAACGCATGCCTCTGTCTACTGTCAATCCTTCATCATAGACAATAAAAAAGCCGCTTACTTTTCAGTATGCGGCTTTGCAAAATTATTAACGCTTGGTCAACACACCACTATGGGCGGTAAACCTTAACGTTGTGGAAGCCTTGTTCTTGCAAGTAAAGCGCTTGCAGACGGCTCATGACACCACGGTCACAGTACAACAAGTACTCTTTCGATTGGTCTAGGTCACCAAACTGAGTTGAAAGCTTGAAGAACGGGATGTGTTTGATTTCAACACCATCGATCTCTAGCGGGCTTTCGTCTTCTTCGTCTGGGCTACGGATATCAAGAACGACAGCGTGCTCAGCAACGGCTTGAACTTGCTCCACTTCTGGTGCCTGTTCTTGGCTCTCTTTCTCGATATCACGGATATCCATAATACGAGCGTTCTCGATCACTTGATCCAGCACTTCAAAGTTAAACTTAGCTTCTTCCGCTTCTAGTTTGCCTTTCTTCGCTTTCACGGTTGGCTTCTTAGAGATAACACCACAATACTCAGGCATTACTTTAGCGAAGTCTTCAGTACCAATCTTACGAGACAGGTCGATGATGTCTTCTTTGTCCCAGTTGATCAGTGGACGAAGGATCAAAGTATCCGTCACGTTGTCGATATGACGCAGGTTAGTTAGCGTTTGGCTAGAAACCTGACCAAGAGCTTCACCCGTTACTAGAGCTTCGATACCGAAACGCTCTGCAACCATACCACCAGCACGCATGAACATACGCTTAAGAACAACGCCCATTTGGCCGTCTTCAACGTTCTCAAGGATCTCTGCAACTACAGGTTCAAAATCGATAGAGATAAACTTCACCTTTGCCGATGAACCGTATTTATCCCATAGGTAGTGAGAAACTTGCTTAACACCAATCTCGTGAGCAGGGCCACCAAGATTGAAGAAGCAGTAATGCACTTTAGAACCACGTTTGATGTGTAAGTAGCTTGAAACACCAGAATCAAAGCCACCAGAGATCAAGCTAAGCAGATCCTCTTGAGTACCAAGAGGGAAACCACCTAGGCCTTTATGACGTTCAATAACTTGGTTTAGCTTATCGTTCTCGACTTCAACTTTAACGGTAATATCTGGATTTTTCAGTTTTACTTTTGCTGATTCAACCGCTTGGTTTAGACCGCCGCCTACGTAGCGTTCTAGCTCGATAGAAGTAAAGTCATGCTTACCACGACGCTTAGCACGTACAGAGAAAGTCTTACCTTCAATAAGAGCACCGCTACGCTCAAGGACTTGCTCGTAAATATTGTGCAGGTCTTTAAATTCTGATTGCTGAACTTCAAGGGAGTGATGAATACCCGGAGTTTGCGTCAATACTTCGAGTGTTTCTTTAAAGTATTTGTCGCTCTCAGACGTCACTTCGATATGGTCACGGCGGTTGAAGACAGCCACAGACTCAGTACGACGCTGAAGAATAGTACGAATATTACGTTCTAGAATCTTTGTGAAGCGCTTACGCACCGATTCACTTTTTACAAAAATTTCCGGGTGGGGCTTAACAATAAATTTCATAGTACTTTCACGCCAATAAGGTTCACAATTTTAATAGGTTCATCACCACGTAAAAGGTCATTTCACATAGTTATTGAAGCAATAATAGATCAATATTAAATCTAAGGGCGCGAATTATACATGAGAAAATCAAACAAGGAAAAGAGTGCGTGCTTTGGTGCCATTAATAAACTCACCTTAGTGACAAACTATCGTCTCGATTTCATCCAAGCTCATTTATCCATATATCTTCTCTTCTCTTCTCTTACTAGCTTGGTACAAACCCTTTTGTGTATCAGACAAAGAAAAAGCCCAATCTACGACAGATTGAGCTTTGGGATGCATATTCTTGGTAAATACTATTCAGTGATTACTGGGACTTCTTCACTGTAAAGCGGTTCGCCCTGCATAATACTGATTTCAACACGACGGTTTAAGCTACGTTGCCATTCAGTATCGTTCGGCTCTACTGGCTCTGTATCGGCCATACCGCGAACTCTTAAGCGTTGATGAGAGAAACCACGGACCTTTTCCATCTCTTGAGCCACAGACACCGCGCGCTGCGATGATAAGTCCCAATTAGAACGGTAAAGCTCAGAATCAAGACGTTGATTATCAGTATGCCCAGAGATTCGGACAATGCCCGGAACATCTTTCACTAACTCGGCAACCTGTCTAACCAATGGTCGGAACTTAGGTTGTAGGAAAGCAGAACCCGATGGGAATGCGCCTTTTTCACGAATTCGAATCACAATTTGCTGGCCAAGGTTTTCCACCTCAATCGCGCCTTGGTCGATCTCTCGCTCTAACGCCTTCTTGATGCTCTCCATCAAGGTTTCCATCTCTTGAGACTGTTCTTGAGCTTGCTGTTGCTGCTGATCTGATTCTGAGTTTTGGTTGTTGTGCGCAGAAACCTCTGCTGATTTACCCCCAGTCATCTTGCCCTGATCACGCATCGTACCGCCAGCACGCTCAGATTCCCCTTCATGAAACTCTAGAGTTTGCTGCGTAATATCAATGGTCTGTTGCATGATTACATCAATAGGCGTCGGTTCTGGGCGACCAGGACGAAACTCCTGTGCAATAATGCTGGTACCTTTAGGAATGTCTTTTACTTCCAAGCGGTTTTGTACACCAAACGCGAATTTCATTGAGCCTGCGATCTGTTTAAATTTCAGTACGTCCATCTCAGAGAATGAGAGGAGCAGTACAAAGAAACACATCAACAATGACATCAAGTCAGCAAATGTTCCCATCCATTGTGGCAAACCCGGAGGGGGACATTTACATGGATTTTCTTCATCCATTTTTATTCCCCTTAAGCCATTTCACCATCAATCGTACGTTTACCTTCGTTAAGGTAACTCTTCAGGTAACCGTCAATAACTCGTGGGTTTTGACCATCTTGAATCGCGAGTACGCCATCCATCACCAAACGACGATTCAGTGTCTCTTGGTCACGACGTAGAGCAAGTTTGTCCGCGATAGGGAAGAACACCATGTTCGAAAGAATTGCACCATATAGAGTGGTTAAAAGTGCAACCGCCATCGCCGGCCCGATCGCTTTTGGATCATCCATGTTCGAAAGCATGGCAACCAAACCAACCAATGTACCAATCATACCCATTGCGGGTGCAACATCACCAAAAGCTGTAAATACTTTAGCGCCCTGTTCGTGACGTTCTGTGGTTAACGCGATGTCTTTTTGCAGTGCTGCACGCACTACATCACCATCATGGCCATCAACCAATAGGTCGATACCCTTTTGCATGAAACTGTTGCTGATTTCCATCTCTTCAAGTGCTAAGAAACCGCCTTTACGCGCGGCATCCGCCATCTCTACGACTTTAGCAATAAGATCTTCTGGTTCATCGGCTTTAAACATAAATGCTTTACCGGCAATTTTTGCCGCACCAAAGAACTGTCCCATGGTGAATTTCATTAGAACAACAAACGTTGAACCACCAATCACGATCAAAACGGATGTCGTGTCATAGAACATCCCGAGGCTTCCACCTAGGATCATTGCCATAATTACGAAGGCAAATCCACCAATCAAACCTATTAGGGTTGCTAAATCCACTGAGCACTCCTCATGCTTTTTTACAGTTCTACGTCGACGATAATATCCTTATCGGCAAGACTATAAGATCTTTTAGTTAATTCTTCGTCTAAGTATCACACTTTTCGTTTTTGAATCACAACTATTGGCTTACTTTGGACTTATCCAAAGCGTATAAACTCGATAAAGCCACGGTTATTCAATCAAAGTAAATTCAAGCGCCTTAAAAACGAACTTTCTAGCAAAAATTCTTGGTTACATTTGACCATCTCAGCGGCCTAGGGTAACGTTCGTTCATCTTTCCAAACGCAGATTTATTATGGCTACTAAGAAACCTGAAAATATGAGCTTTGAAGCGGCTATCGAAGAGCTTGATGGCTTGGTTGATCAACTAGAAAATGGTGATCTAGCTTTAGATGATGCGCTGAAAAAGTTCGAACGAGGCATCTCCCTCGCTCGTGCTGGTCAAAGTAAACTAAACGACGCTGAACAGCGTGTTAGCATCCTGTTGCAAAATGATGAAAATGCAGAACTGAGTGACTTTAACCCACAACCTGAATAACAAATTGTATGAGATCCCCTATGATCGAGACGTTATTGTCTTATCAAGCACGTAATAACGAGCAACTTAACCTTTGGCTTGATCGCCTGCCACACCAAAATCAGAATCTCATTAACGCGATGCGTTATGGGTTACTTTTAGGCGGCAAACGCGCACGTCCGTTTCTTGTCTACATTACAGGGGAAATGCTCGGTTGCACTGCGGAAGAACTCGACACTCCAGCTTCAGCAATCGAATGTATTCATGCCTATTCTCTGATTCACGACGACCTTCCAGCAATGGACGACGACGAATTGCGTCGTGGCCATCAGACTTGTCACATTAAATACGATGAAGCAACGGCAATTTTAACTGGCGATGCACTACAAACTCTCGCGTTTACTATACTTGCGGAAGGCACATTAAGTGCTGACGGGGAAAGCAATCGCGTTCGAATGATTCAACGCCTAGCAGAAGCGTCTGGTGCACAAGGTATGTGTATTGGACAAGCTCTTGATATTGAAGCTGAAAACCGCTCTGTCACGCTAGAGGAGTTAGAAGAAGTTCACCGTAACAAGACTGGTGCTCTAATGAAGAGTGCGATTCGTTTAGGTGCTCTAGCTGCTGGCGAAAAAGCGTTCGAAGTGATGCCTCAATTAGACAAGTACGCCGATGCCATTGGATTAGCATTCCAGGTTCAAGATGATATTTTAGATATCACTAGCGATACTGAAACTTTGGGTAAACCACAGGGCTCTGACCAAGAATTAAACAAAAGCACCTACCCTTCTTTGTTAGGTTTAGAGGGCGCTCAAGAAAAAGCGCAATCTCTGCTACAGGAAGCGCTTCAAGCTTTGGCTGCAATCCCATACAATACCCAGTTACTCGAAGAGTTCGCCCGATACGTCATCGAGCGCAAGAACTAAGACAATAAGCGCGCATTACCTATGACTCTTGATATATCAAAGTACCCAACTCTTGCTTTGGCTGATAAGCCAGAGGATTTGCGTCTTCTTCCGAAAGAGACGCTAACACAGCTTTGTGATGAATTACGCACCTATCTTCTTAACTCAGTGAGCCAGTCAAGTGGTCACTTAGCGTCAGGCTTAGGTACGGTAGAGCTAACAGTGGCTCTGCACTATGTGTACAACACGCCTTTTGACCAATTGGTTTGGGATGTTGGCCACCAAGCATACCCGCACAAGATTCTTACTGGTCGTCGTGACCGCTTGTCGACTATTCGTCAAAAAGATGGTCTGCACCCATTCCCATGGCGTGAAGAAAGCGAATACGACACGCTTTCTGTTGGTCACTCTTCAACTTCGATCAGTGCTGCACTTGGTATGGCTATCAGTGCGAAGAAAGAAGGCAAGAATCGTAAAGTCGTCAGTGTGATTGGTGATGGCGCGATTACTGCGGGTATGGCCTTCGAAGCGATGAACCACGCGGGCGATATTCATAATGACATGCTGGTTATCCTTAACGATAACGAGATGTCGATCTCTGAAAACGTCGGTGCTCTGAACAACCATCTAGCTCAAGTTCTTTCTGGCAGTCTTTACACGTCAATTCGTGAGGGTGGCAAGAAAGTGCTATCGGGCGTTCCGCCGATTAAAGAGCTGGTTCGTCGTACAGAAGAACATCTAAAAGGCATGGTTGTCCCTGGCACCATGTTTGAAGAGTTAGGCTTTAACTACATTGGTCCGGTTGACGGTCACGATGTGAATGAGCTGATTAAAACGCTTAAGAACATGAGAGACCTAAAAGGTCCTCAGTTCCTGCATATCATGACCAAGAAGGGCAAAGGCTACGAGCCAGCAGAGAAAGATCCAATCGGTTACCACGGCGTTCCGAAATTCGATCCCGCACACTCAAGTCTGCCTAAGAGCACCAGCTCTAAACCAACTTTCTCTAAGATTTTTGGCGACTTCCTGTGTGATATGGCTGCGCAAGATCCTAAGCTGATGGCAATTACGCCAGCAATGCGTGAAGGTTCTGGCATGGTGCGTTTCTCGAAAGAATACCCAGAACAGTACTTCGATGTAGCGATTGCTGAGCAGCACGCAGTGACACTAGCAACGGGTATGGCGATTGCGGGTGATAAGCCGATTGTGGCTATCTACTCGACGTTCTTACAACGTGGCTACGATCAACTGATCCACGATGTCGCTATCATGGATCTACCGGTTATGTTCGCTATTGACCGTGCAGGTCTTGTTGGCGCCGATGGTCAAACACACCAAGGTGCGTTCGACTTAAGCTTTATGCGCTGTATTCCAAACATGGTGATCATGGCACCAAGCGACGAAAACGAATGTCGCCAAATGCTATACACTGGCCACCAGCACACAGGTCCAAGTGCCGTTCGTTACCCTCGTGGTAATGGTATGGGTACAGAGATTCAAAGTGAGTTTACTGCGCTAGAGATTGGTAAAGGTCGTATCGTTCGTGAAAGCAAAAAAGCAAAAGATGGCTCGAAAGTCGCTATTCTAAGCTTCGGTACTTTCCTAGAAAGTGCACTTCAAAGCGCAGACGCTATCGATGCGACAGTGGCTGATATGCGCTTTGTAAAGCCACTCGATGAAGCTCTGATCAAACAACTTGCTGCTGACCACGATGTACTTGTGACAATCGAAGAAAACGCGATTGCAGGTGGTGCCGGCGCGGGTGTGATTGAATTCTTGATGAAAGAAAAGCTACTGATGCCAGTACTGAACCTTGGTCTACCAGACAAGTTTATTGCTCAAGGCACTCAAGGCGAACTGCATGAAGAGCTTGGCTTAGATGCGAAAGGAATTGAGAAGTCTATCTCTGACTATCTTGCTAAATAGCCTTAACACGTAAGCTCGTAAGCTCGTAAGCAATAAAAGCAAAAAAGGTTGGCCCTAGGGTCAACCTTTTTAGTATCCGAGACTTAGCTTAATGTGCTTGCAACTAAGTCTTAATCCTTTAGCTAACTTAAACTAACCAGCCCGCGAAATGTGCCACTGCGTACAAGGCAACAGCCGCCATAATACCCGCCACGATATCATCAATCATGATACCTAAGCCGCCGTGTACTCGTTTATCTAGCCAGCCAATAGGCCAAGGCTTCACCATATCGAAAAAGCGAAATAGGACAAAACCAGTGAATATCCATTTCCAGTCATCCGTAGGGATATTCAATAAAGGCACTAGGCCCATGGTGATCCAAAAGCCCGCAAACTCATCCCATACGATAGAGCCATGGTCGTGTACACCCATATCATCAGATGTCACCTGGCAGATCTTGATACCGATAATACAACTAACAACCACTACTGCGACATAAGCAGGAAACGGTAACTGAACCAGCAATAGATAAAATGGAATCGACGCAAGCGTGCCCATTGTGCCTGGAATAATCGGCGATAAGCCACTGCCAAAACCCGTAGCCAATAAGTGCCAAGGATTTTTAAGAGAAATAAGAGAAAGTGGATTTGTCATCAATTAACCTTAAAGTGATCGTAACCAGTTAAGTTCCAGCTTAGTGGTTCACCATTATTGTGTAATTCAAAATATTCTACAGGTCTTATCTGGCCAATGCAGGTGACTTTTGTACCTGTGTGCGACAAAGCACTTTCCAATGAACCTTTATTCTCTTCCGGCACGGTAAAGCAGAGTTCGTACTCTTCACCACTGGTCAATGCATACTGCTGTGCAGAACCGGTATCAGAAGAGAATTGAAGTAATTCAGCGGAGATTGGTAACGCACTCACATCAATGCTTGCGCCGACCTGAGAACGCTTAAGGATGTGTTTTAAATCGGCAATAACGCCATCAGATATATCAATAGCCGATGAAGCTAGGTTCACGAGAGCTTGACCCGCCAATACTCTTGGAGAGCTCAAGTAGTGCCTCTCTTCTAGCTCAAGTGCATAAGGCTTAGCTTTGTTCTGTTCTGGGGCTAATATCACCTCTAGCCCAGCTTTGCTGTCACCTAAGTTACCCGTTACGTAAATCCAGTCCCCCACTTTCGCACCATCTCTGCGTAGTGCTCGGCCTTCTGGCACAAAGCCCTGTACAGTCAGCGTTAAACTCAGCGGCCCTTTGGTCGTGTCACCACCAATAAGTTGAATACCAAAATAGTCTGCAAGTTTGAAAAAAGAATCACAAAATGGGGCAAGCCACGCTTCATCGACTTCAGGCATGGTTAACGCAAACGAAACCCAAGCAGGCGTCGCGCCCATAGCCGCGAGATCGCTGATATTCGAAGCCAAGGCTTTGTGTGCTACCCATGCCGGATTCGCCTCTGTTAAGAAGTGAGTGCCCGCCACTAAGGTATCCGTACTGATCGCGATCTGAACATTACTTGGCGCTTTGACCAAAGCACAGTCATCGCCCGCTGCCAGATGTACGTCTTTACGTTGTGGTTGTCGATTTACAAAATATTTTTCAATCAGGTTAAATTCGCCAGACATCACATGCCCTATCTTTAGTCTTCATACAAATCACCGTAATTATTGGTATTACGATAATTTAGTTACAAAAAAGGCCAGCATGAAAGCTGACCTTTAGATTCAATATACGAACGTCTTATTTCTTACGAACGTGCGGTGCAGCTTTATCAAGCACACCGTTAACAAACTTATGGCTGTCTTCTGCTGCGAATACTTTCGCAAGCTCGATAGCTTCATTGATAACCACTTTGTATGGTACATCTTCGCGACGAGTCATCTCGTACATAGCTAAACGTAGAAGCGCTAGTTCCATCAAATCCAAATCTTGCATAGGGCGAGATACGAATGGACGAAGCTTGCTATCAAGTTCCATGTGGCTAAGAGCAACACCAGTTAGTAAGTCGCGGAAGTATGCAACGTCTGTTTCTGGCATAGCTAGAGCAGGTTCTGCGGCATGATGCTCTTCTTCATCATACTTACCACCAGATAAGAACTGTTCTTCAACGGTAGCAATATTTTCTTTAGTAATTTGCCAAGAATAAATTGCTTGTAGAGCAAATTGACGTGCGTTACGACGTGCGGCTGGTTTCACACTGGCCCCCATTAGGAATCGATTTCAGAAAGAACGTTGATCATCTCAAGTGCGCTAAGTGCGGCTTCTGCACCCTTATTACCAGCCTTGGTTCCTGCGCGTTCAATAGCTTGATCGATCGTATCAACAGTAAGAACACCAAACGCTACTGGAAGAGAAAATTCCAGAGACACTTGTGCCAAACCTTTATTACATTCACTACAAACATAGTCAAAGTGAGGTGTACCGCCACGGATTACTGTACCAAGAGATACAATCGCATCGAACTTACCCGTTTTTGCAACGCGTTGCGCTACAAGTGGAAGTTCTACTGCACCAGGGCAACGAACAACAGTGATGTTGTCTTCGCTTACTTGTCCATGACGCTTTAAAGTATCGATTGCACCAGAAAGTAAACTTTCGTTAATAAAACTGTTGAAACGAGCAATAACGATAGCAATTTTTGCATTTGGCGCTGGGAAGCCACCCTCGATCACTTTCATAAGCCTTCCTTTAACTATTTTCATCAAGTGAGAATCGCCGGATTCTAGCACAAAACTGTGAGCAATATCTAATGCTAATTTAGAAGAACAGACACCGGAGATGTAAAGATGATAACGCAGCGCTGCTGCCAACCATATTGGAGCAGCAAGTAGCCAAACTTGTGTATTCGACACGTTTTGAATCGGGCTTGGCTACTTTGCTCTTTTATCGAAATTAACCTCTAAAAGAGCCACTGAAATCATCGGTAAATTATGTCGCTATAAACGGACAGACGTCATCTTACTCGCAAACGTATTCAACAACGTTAAGGCCAAAACCACCCAATGCGTGGTAACGCTTAGTGCTTGAAGACAACAAACGCATATCATGAACACCTAGGTCTTGTAGAATCTGAGAACCCACACCAACACGACGAGAAGTACCCTGCTTCTTAGCCATGGTTGGCTGCTCGTTCTTATCTTGCGCTTCGAATGTCTTCACTTTGTGAATCAAAGAATCAGAAGACTCTTCGTTGCCCAGAATAACCAGCACACCGCCTTCATCGCCAATGCGCTTCATCGCTTTATCTAGCGACCAGCTACGCTCTGTACCACGGTCTGAATGAAGCAGGTCAGTGAACGTGTCATGCAGGTGAACACGCACCAAAGGAGCACCTTCGGTTAAGCTGCCTTTTTGCATTGCATAGTGGATCTGGTTATCGATCGTGTCACGGTAAGTCACAAGCTCGAAATCACCAAACTCTGTTGGCAAATGACATTGTGCAACGCGCTCAATCGTTGTTTCTGTGTTGTTACGGTATTCGATCAAGTCAGCTATGGTGCCTAGCTTGATGTCATGCTTTTCTGCGAACACTTCAAGATCAGGACGACGTGCCATGGTGCCGTCGTCATTTAGGATCTCAACGATAACAGACGCTGGCTCACAGCCTGCTAACCGAGCTAAGTCACAACCTGCTTCAGTATGGCCTGCGCGCGTTAGAACACCACCTTCTTGAGCAGTCAGAGGGAAAATATGCCCAGGTTGAACTAAGTCAGCCGCTTTTGCGTCTTTTGCCACAGCAGCTTGAATGGTAACAGCGCGGTCTGATGCAGAAATACCGGTTGTTACGCCCTCTGCAGCTTCAATTGAAACCGTAAAGTTAGTCGTGTATTGAGCGTTGTTATCTTGAACCATAGGCGCTAAACCCATGCGGCTTGAACGCTCTTTGGTCAGTGTTAAACAGATTAAACCACGGCCATACATCGCCATGAAGTTAATCGCTTCTGGCGTGACATGTTCAGCTGCCATGATCAGATCGCCTTCATTTTCGCGATCTTCATCATCCATCAGGATAACCATTTTCCCTAGGCGAATGTCTTCAATAATTTCTTGAGGAGTACTAATTGGCATTGTTCTATATCCTTTGAAATGGTTCTGCTTCCTAGAACCGACACTATTTAAACCTGATGATATTGCTGCGCTTTTACAAAGTACTCTTTAGCAAGCTTTGTACAAACGGTTAAGCAAAACCATTCTGCTGTAAGAATTCCATTGTTAATCGAGATTCAGGCTCAGACTCTTGCTGCTGGCCTTGCAGTAAACGCTCCATATAGCGCGCTAATACATCGACTTCTAGATTCACTTTGCGACCAACATTGAATTGGTCTATGGTGGTTTCTGAAGAGGTGTGAGGAACGATAGTCAGCTTGAATGCGTTCTTGCGTAAATCGTTCACAGTCAGACTGATGCCATCGACCGTTATTGAGCCTTTTTGAGCGACGTATTTTGAGATCTCTGCTGGCATTTCTACCCAAAACTCAATTGCACGGCCAACTTGGTTGCGTTCAACAATCTCACCCACGCCATCAACGTGACCAGACACAATGTGTCCACCGAAACGCGTGGTTGGTAACATTGCTTTCTCAAGGTTAACTTTATCGCCCGCTTGGTAATCGACAAAACCCGTTTTTTTCAGGGTCTCAAGCGAAAGGTCTGCACTGTAGCTGTGGTCGTTGAATTCAACGACTGTCAAACACACACCATTGGTTGCGATACTGTCGCCTAACTGAACGTCAGCCATATCAAGCTTGCCAACGTTGACCGTTACGGTGATGTCTTCTCCGCGGGGAGTGATTGCACTCAATGTACCTACGGCTTCTACAATTCCTGTAAACATTTTAAAACTCTTTTTATTGTCAACGACACGTATGCAGTTGGAGTAACTATTTCGAGAGTGGTTTCGCTGCTATTGGTTTAGCCACAATTGGTTTCGCCACAATGCGAATATCCACACCAACCTGTCGAACATCTTTAATTTCTAGGTCAATAACGTCAGACATTGAAGTGAGCCCTAATGCGCCCATCAAACCTCGTCCGTCACTGCCCATAAGTTTAGGTGCTAAATAGAGGATTAGCTCATCCACCAGCTGTTCTTCAATCAAGCTTTTTGCCAATGTTGCGCCCGCTTCGACCCAAATATGGTCGATATGATTGGCAGGTAATTGACGCATCAGATCGTGCAAATCGAGCTGACCTGCATCTGTGGTTCCTACTTCAATATCCGCAGACGCTTCAGCCACCCTTAACACTGGTGTTGGCGACTGATATAACTTGAGCTCAGGGCGCAGTTGATTTTGACGATCAAGAATCACGCGAATCGGCTGACGTAGCTCGGCTTCAGCGTAATGAGCTTGAGCGCTGCTTGGTAATTCAGCCCAACGAACATTCAGCGATGCGCTGTCTTGAATCACCGTTTGGCTGGTTGATAGAACCGCACCGGACTTTGCTCGATAATTCTGAACATCACGACGTGCTTCTGGCGATGTTATCCACTGGCTTTGACCATTTGCCAATGCAGTTTGACCATCAAGGCTGGCTGCCATTTTAAGCTGAACAAAAGGCATGCCTGTTTGCATACGCTTGATAAATGCAGGGTTCAAATCGAGAGCATCTTGCTCAAGCAAACCGATTTCAACCTCAATACCCGCGTCGCGTAGCATCTTGATGCCACGCCCTGCGACTTTAGGATTTGGGTCCTGCATGGCACAAATTACTTTTGCAACTTGAGCCTTAATCAAACCTTCGGCACAAGGCGGCGTTCGACCATAATGCGAACAAGGTTCAAGTGTGACATAAGCTGTCGCGCCTTTGGCCTTATCGCCTGCCATTCTCATGGCATGCACTTCGGCATGAGGTTCGCCCGCTTTAGCATGAAAACCTTCACCGACGATCTGACCATCGGTTTGTACGATGACACAGCCCACATTCGGGTTTGGTGCAGTAGTGTAAATGCCGCGTTTTGCTAACTGAATAGCACGCGACATCATTTGAAAATCTAGGGGAGTAAAGTTTGACATGATTGAGGAGTTAATCCTCTAATTTAGCGATTTCTTCGCCAAACTCTCGGATGTCTTCAAAACTACGGTAAACAGAGGCAAAACGGATGTACGCCACTTTGTCCAATTCTTTCAATTGGCCCATCACAAGGTTACCAATCATCTCGCTTGGTACTTCACGCTCACCAGTTGCACGGAGTTGTGACTTAATCGTACTGATCGCAAGTTCAATGGCATCAGCACTCACTGGGCGTTTTTCGAGGGCGCGCTGAACACCACCGACCATTTTATCTTCATTAAATGGTTCGCGGTTTCCATTCGACTTAATTACTTTAGGCATCACAAGTTCTGCCGATTCGAACGTAGTAAAACGTTCGCTACATGCAAGGCATTGACGGCGACGACGAACCTGATGGCCATCGGCTACCAGTCTTGAATCGATTACTTTAGTGTCGTTCTCTGAACAAAAAGGACAATGCATATCACCTCCAAATAATTGAATATCAGTGTAACGGAATTGCCAAACGTTAGGAAAGAAAAAGGGCCAATTAAGGCCCTTTTGTGTGGTAATTCATTGATTATTGCTACTCCAAAGCCATTTCAAAAATGAGCTGAGGAGTAAAATTAACGACCAGCGTTAACCGCGAACTAAATAGTTCGCTTTACCTACCCATTTGTAACTTGTTAGCTCTTCTAAGCCCATAGGGCCGCGAGCATGTAATTTCTGGGTAGAGACTGCTACTTCAGCGCCCAAACCAAACTGCGCACCATCAGTGAAGCGAGTTGATGCATTTACATATACCGCCGCAGAACCTACCGAGTTAATAAAGCGCTCTGAGCTTTCTAGGCTGTTAGTCATGATCGCATCAGAGTGACTCGCGTTGTGTACGCGCATGTGGTCAATCGCTTCTGCAACGTCAGCAACCACTTTTACGCCTAACGTGTAGCTTAGCCATTCAGTGTCAAAGTCACCTTCAACCGCATCACGTTGGTCTTCAAAGCCAGTTAGCAGTGATTTTGCACTCGCATCAGCAACCAAGGTTACCTTGCCCGCTAAACGCTGTTTCAGCTTAGTAAGGAAAGCTTCAGCAACCGCTTCATGCACTAGCAGTGTATCCAATGAGTTACATGCAGATGGACGTTGAACTTTCGAGTTTTCAACCACATCAACAGACTTCTCAAGATCAGCGCTTTCATCAACAAAGATATGGCTGATACCGAAACCACCGATGATCACTGGAATGGTGCTGTTCTCTTTACACATCTTGTGCAAGCCAGCACCACCACGAGGAATGATCATGTCAACATAGTCATCTAGCTTAAGCAGTTGAGATACGAGTTCACGATCCGGTTTTTCGATGTACTGAACAGAAGCCGCAGGAAGTTCCGCTTTCTCTAATGCAGACTGGATAACTTTAACCAGTTCCATGTTCGTGAAAAACGTCTCTTTACCGCCACGAAGGATACTTGCGTTACCTGTCTTCAGACACAATGCCGCAATATCAATGGTTACGTTCGGACGCGCTTCATAGATAACGCCAACCACACCAAGCGGTACGCGACGGCGAGACAATGACATGCCGTTTTCCAGTACCTTGCTGTCAATTTCGCTGCCTACTGGGTCATTCAGGCTAATCACGTTACGAACATCATTAGCTATGCCTGTTAAACGCTCTTCGTTAAGAAGTAGACGATCAAGCAGTGCGTCAGTTAACCCCGCTTCGCGACCTAATTCGATGTCTTTCGCGTTGGCTTCTAAAATCGTTGCTGCGTTTGCTTCTAGTTCATCAGCGATGATCGCCAATGCTTTATTCTTTTGCGCCGTAGATGCGGTCGCTAGGTGGAAAGCAGCATCTTTTGCTGCGATACCCATGTTAGTTAAATCCACGTTTAACTCTCCCTAAATTCTGTCTGTCTTTGGATGCAAAAAGGTGATTCGCCTTCTCATCACGAGCTATTCTTGGATTACAGCCAGGTCGTCACGGTGAATGACTTCCGACCCGTAATCGTAGCCAAGGATGTCGCCAATATCTTTACTGTGCTTGCCTGCTATTTTTGCAAGGTCTTGGCTTGAGTAGCTAGCGATACCACGCGCAATTACTTTACCTTTGCTGTCTGTAACTTGGGTGACTTCACCACGAGAGAATTCGCCTTTAACTCGAACAACCCCTTTCGCCAACAAGCTGCTGCCTTTAGTGTTGACTGCGTTTACTGCGCCGTCGTCGACCACAATGTCACCAGCTGAAGCAGGGCCCGCTAGAATCCAGCGTTTACGGTTTTCAAGCGCTTCCGCTAACGGTAAGAAACGTGTGCCTTGTGGGTTGTCACTCAGTGAGTCAAACACCACATTTTCAGCACTGCCCGCAGCAATAATTACTTCGATGCCAGCGCGACGAGCAATATCAGCCGCCTGCAGTTTTGTCGCCATGCCGCCAGTACCTAACGTAGTACCACTTCCGCCTGCGATCTTGCGCAGTGTGTCATCAATGGTTTTCACTTCTTTGATGAGCTCAGCATTTGGGTCTTTACGAGGGTCAGCCGTAAACAGGCCTTTTTGGTCCGTTAATAACAAAAGCTTATCAGCACCGCACAAAATCCCCACTAAGGCCGACAAGTTATCATTGTCGCCCACTTTAATTTCGTTGGTGGCTACTGCGTCGTTTTCGTTTACTACCGGAATAATGTCGTGCTCAACAAGCGCATTGATCGTGTCACGTGCATTAAGAAAACGCTCGCGATCATCGAGATCAGCACGAGTCAGTAGCATCTGGCCAATCTTAAGGCCATAGATAGCAAACAAAGACTCCCAAACTTGAATCAACTGACTTTGCCCAACTGCCGCAAGCAATTGTTTGCTTGCCATCGAGTTGGGAAGTGCGGGGTAACCAAGGTGCTCACGTCCGGCTGCAATTGCGCCAGACGAAACCATAACCACAGAGTGGCCTTGTTTTTTTAATTCAGCACATTGACGAACCAACTCAACCATATGAGCGCGGTCTAATGCCAATGTTCCACCAGTTAAGACACTGGTACCCAGTTTAACAACGACAGTTTTACGCTGTGTTGTTGTCCCGCTTTGATGATTTGTTGTCATGAAGTCTTTTATGGATAAAACAAATAAGAGGTGATGTTTTAGCAATCAAAAGGGGAATTCACAAGCAGAAAAGGTGCGAAATCGCACCTTTTTGCTTTATATAGAAGAGTAACCTTTAAAATCAGACGAATTCGACAGACTCTTCGTCTAACTGAACGCCGATTTCAAATTTCTTTTGAAGTTCATCAACCAGCTTTTGGTGAAAGGCTTCTTGAGTTCGAGAGACCTCAGCGATCGCCTTTTTAGGTAATGGCAAAGGATCCCAGTTACCATCGATGTTGTATTTACCCGTGTTGTACTTCGCCGAAAATCCTTCTTCCGACTTATCCAACTCCAACCACCAGCCCCAAAACTCACGTTCTTCTGGTGATTTTTTATCGTTCACACACACAGACAAGCAATCAAAAATATAGTGGCCTTCTTCTGATTGCGGCTCTCTTAAGTAAGGGCCAATGGCCTTTAAAACATTTAACAAGCGATAATGCGTAGGTTGTTGTGTCACTTCTGACATATTGAATCTCCATTTCAATGCTAAGAATGACGTTACTCAGACTGCAGTACGTAGAAAGTACGCAATTGGTTCTTATAAAATTTCTCTGAGTATCATGTACTTACTTTGTACACTTTTCATGCTTAACTAATTTAGGAGAAATGTCATCTAAATAATTCATCCTCAAGCCACTTTATCGCCAATTCGAGGGATTGCTCATAACCTTGTGTAATTGACTTAGCTTTGATTTTCTTCGCTTTACCGTAATCACTGTAAATAGCAACCAGTTGATTATCCATTGGAGGTGATACAGGGTCGCCCTCTAAGGCTAATGCCAAGATAGGCACACTGGTTTTACTGTTTGACAGCAAACCTTGCACCTTAAGTGACCACGCCATCAATTGCCCAGAAAGACTATTGATATCAACCGCCCCCTTACCAAGACGCGAGGCCAACACATCTAAATGCATTTTAGGCATCTGTTTCAATTTGTCGGCATGAACAAAGATATCGTGAATTGGCGCACCTAAAGAGATACACGCTTTAAGCTTATGCTGCTCAAGGAAAGATAGTCTCACCATCGCATTGCCACCAAAGCGGAAGCCAAACAAGCCAACCTTGTGGTGATCGACCCACGGGATATTAGGCAGTTCATTCAAGACAGCTTGGTGAAGACAAGATGAGTCTTCTGTTAACGGCCAATGTGCACTGTGCCCTATCGATGGCATGTCTACCGTTAGCATGGCAATGTTCTTTGGTGCTAAATAATCCCTAAACAAGCGCCACATATCGGTTTGCAAGCTATCTAGACCAGCGCTGACAATCACAACCGGTTGTGGTTTGTCTGTTTTGGTTAGATGCAAATTCGCTTTGATCTTTTTGTTTTGGTATGGAATATCAATCTGTTTGACGATCAACTTCGTATGCTTAATTGCTTCAGAATAAGCTGCGTTGGCCAACACTTGAGCCTGAGCAGCCAAATTGTCGTTCTTGAGATGTGGGTAACCCGCTATGCTAAAACATAACGATGCTGAAAACAGCTCTTCAGCCATTTCTTCACCCTTCTTCTCGTTCGAGCGATTTTGATGCTGCATACCTAGCTTGGTCCATTCGTATGCCCAGTTACCACTTCGGTAACCCATGACCGTATCAAGCCACTCATCGGTTGTACGAGAGTTATCTGATGACGCGATGCGAGCCAATACCGCTTCTTGCTCAATGGGGTTAACGCCTTGCCATACCCACTGAAGACGTCTTAGGTTTCGGTACCATGATGAGTTTTGCTGTTCACGCTTCTCATCCAATAGCGCTTCAGAGCTTGGCATGTATTGTGTCAGCATTGAGGTCTCTTTAGCCTGCTTGTGTTTTACAAACAAGGTTTCCGAAAGGTTCGAGCTCGTTTCTTCTGATTCAGACATTGGGATACTTAATAAGAAATGGTTGTCACTAATCATATAAAAAAAAATGACCCTATAAAGGGTCATTTCTCAAAAAACTAAGTTTACGCTTATTTTGACTTGCGATTTACTGGTTCAACGTAGCTTAGGCTAGTGTCCCAAGGTTGCTCAATCCATGTATCTTGAGCGATATCTACGATGTACTCGTCTAGTAGGTGTGCGCCAGATGGCTTTGCACACACAGCGATCAATTTCGCTTTCGGGTACATTTCACGAAGCTTGCGTGCAGTGTCACCACTATCAACAAGATCTTCAACGATTAGGAAGCCTTCGCCGTCACCTTCAGGTGCTTTAACGACTGTCATATCACGTTGGTGATCGTGGTCGTAGCTAGAAATACAAATCGTATCTACGTGACGAATACCTAGCTCACGAGCCAAGATTGCACCAGGAACCAAACCACCACGGCTTACTGCCCAGATGCCTTTCCACTGCTCTGCTGGCATTTGCTTTTCAGCAAGTTGACGGCAGTAAGTCTGCATGTTGTCCCAAGTGATAACGAATTTGTTGCTCATAGTATAAAACCTAATAATTTTGTCATGTTATTAGAGGCTATTTCAAACATAACCTCTTCAGCGATTAAGCAGAAATCTAGACGATTAAGCGAAAGTATATTTAAGAATAAAGATAGCCGACATTACCCACACAGCAGGTGAAACATCGCGACCTTTACCACTTAGCAGCTTAATTGCAGCGTAAGCGATGAAGCCTAATGAGATACCCTCAGCGATAGAGTATGTCAACGGCATAAGCAGACATGTTACCACGACTGGGGCTGCTTCCGTAAGATCACGCCAATCAATACCAACTAGGCCAGACATCATCAAAATTGCTACATAGAACAACGCACCTGATGTTGCGTAGGCTGGAATCATACCTGCAAGCGGTGAGAAGAAAAGAGCCAGTAGGAATAATATACCAACAACAACAGCCGTTAGACCGGTACGGCCGCCTTCAGCGACACCCGCAACACTCTCAACGTAAGAGGTTGTGTTTGATGTACCTAACAATGCACCAATAGATGTTGCTGTAGAGTCAGCAAGCAGTGCCTTGTTCAGACGAGGCAGTTTACCGTCTTCTTTGATTAGGTTTGCTTTCGTTGCAACACCAACCAGAGTGCCCGCTGTATCGAATAAATCGACGAACAAGAAAGCGAATACTACTGAAATCATACCTATTTCAAATACAGCAGAGAAATCAAGCTGCATGAATGTCGGTGCAAGGCTTGGTGGTGTCGACATGATGCCGCCGTATTGAACGTCACCAATAACAATACCAACAGCTGTGATAGCTAGAATCGCAATCATTACTGCGCCTTTCACGCCACGGTGAACAAGAGCAATCGTAAGGAAGAAACCAAGCGCACCTAGGATAGGAGCAATCGCGGTAATGTCGCCCAGTGAAACTTTAGTTGCAGGGTTAGAAACAACGATGCCAGCATTGCTCAGTGCAATAAATGCTAGGAAAAGACCGATACCCGCAGAGATACCAACACGCAGAGACATAGGAATCGAGTTGATAATCCATTCACGGATCTTAAAGATACTTAAAAAAATGAAGATTACGCCTGATACGAAAACCGCTGCCAGAGCAACTTGCCACGTATAACCCATACCCATGACAACAGCGTAGGTAAAGAATGCGTTCAAACCCATGCCTGGAGCTTGAGCAATTGGGTAGTTAGCAACAAAGCCCATGATGAAACAGCCAATAGCAGCGGCTAAACAGGTTGCTACAAATACAGCGCCATGGTCCATACCAGCATCAGCTAGAATCATTGGGTTTACAAAAATGATGTAAGCCATTGTTAGGAAGGTTGTTAGACCTGCGATGATTTCAGTGCGCACATTGGTGCCATTTTCACTGAGTTTGAATAGCTTTTCGAACATTATCGAATCCTATAAGGGTAAAAGTAAACGGTTGCGTAATCGATTGGCTGTGGATTATAAAGTTATCAAATAACAAATTCCAGATAGAATTAAGGCTCTAATCGATCTTTATCAGAATGCCGTATGAAACAGAGCGATTAAAAATAAAAGCATAAATGGGAAATGATTATTAAAAACAAGCAATTAAAATCAAAATGCTCAATATGATTAGTTGGTTGCTTTTTCTACCATCGGCTATTTTCATTGAGAATCTAGCTAATAAATTCCGAATTCAAACCCACAATAGTTATGTATTTTTCAACAGGATCAGTAATAAGGCGCAAATTGATATTTCGGCGTTTAAAAAACAACCACGCAGAACAGCAGGAAAAGTGATAAGCGAAAGCGGTTTGGAAAAGTAGCAGGCAAAAAAAACGCCACTCAAAACTGAGTGGCGGTAGAATCTGTCAACCAAAAGGGCTGTAAAATAATTCCAATATATAGGGGTGAACAAAACTGTTCGAGTTACATGCTTACGATATTAGTAACCAAAGCTTGTAGGGTATGCAAAGTTGCTAGTGTAAACAGAGCTGTTAATCCAGAACATTGCAGATGGTAAACCTTTCATAACTATCACCTTAATAAATCAATAAAAAACGAATTTGATTTCTCGGTTCCTTGGAGGCGATAAAACGGACTCATCCTTTGAGCATTTACTCTTCACTTCAGAAGTTGGTTATCAATATACCCTAAAGAAAAAAGATTACAAGTATTTTTTGCTGCGCGTCACACTTTTGGCTATTTACGGTTATTTTACAAACTCATTCCTGTAATTAAATTACAAAAAAGAATCAAACAAACGTTTGCCTGCACCATTTATAAGCATCAATGCGCTTATTTATGATCAGATAGACAAGATCGCTTTCAAAATTTGAGCTATTTGAGGTTTAGAACCGCTACTCGTCAAAACACTCTAGTGGTATGCTGTTGCCATCAAAACAGACCCATATTTTAGATTTTTGTTCTAAGTTTTTACCTATAGAAATTCTAAATATATGGTTATCAAATAAAAAAGGAGTCATCCGTGTCTGAATTCCATTCTGAGATCAGTAAATTATCCCCTGCCCCTATTTGGCAGTTCTTCGATAAGATTTGCTCAATCCCACACCCTTCAAAGCATGAAGAAGAGCTTGCTCAATACATTATTGCTTGGGCAACAGAGCAAGGCCTAGATGTACGTCGTGACCCAACGGGCAACGTATTCATCAAGAAGCCTGCAACGCCGGGTATGGAAAACAAAAAAGGTGTGGTGCTACAAGCTCACATCGATATGGTTCCACAAAAGAACGAAGACACCGTTCATGACTTCGCTAAAGATCCAATCCAACCATACATCGATGGTGAGTGGGTTACAGCAAAAGGCACAACGCTTGGCGCTGATAACGGCATGGGCATGGCTTCTTGTTTGGCAGTTCTTGCTTCAAACGAAATCAAGCACGGCCCTATCGAAGTTCTACTAACAGTAGACGAAGAAGCAGGTATGACAGGTGCTTTCGGTCTGGAAGCAGGTTGGTTAGAAGGTGACATCCTTCTTAACACCGATTCTGAGCAAGAAGGCGAAGTGTACATGGGTTGTGCTGGCGGTATCGACGGCGCAATGACATTTGATGTTGCACGTAACGCAATTCCTGCTGACTTCGTAACACGTAAGCTAACGCTGAAAGGCCTTAAAGGCGGTCACTCTGGTTGTGACATCCACACTGGTCGTTCAAACGCGAACAAACTGCTTGCTCGCTTCCTAGCGGGTCACGCGAAAGAGCTAGACCTGCGCATCGTAGAATTCAAAGGTGGTAGCCTTCGTAACGCAATCCCTCGTGAAGGCTTCGTAACAGTTGCAGTACCTGCTGCAAACCAAGAGAAACTGGCTTCGCTATACAACTACTACACAGAGCTGCTTTCAACAGAGCTAGGTAAAGTAGAAGACAGCATTGTTACTTTCAACGAAGAAACTTCGGTTGAAATGGGTGCACTTGCGTCAGCAGACCAAGCGCGCTTTATCGCGGCACTTAACGCATGTCCAAACGGCGTGATTCGTATGAGTGACGAGATTGAAGGTGTTGTTGAAACGTCTCTAAACGTAGGTGTTATCACAACAGAAGAGAACTCAATCACAGTGCTTTGCCTGATTCGTTCTCTAATCGATTCAGGTCGTAGTCAAGTAGAAAGCATGCTTCACTCTGTTGCTGAACTCGCAGGCGCGAACATCGCGTTCTCTGGTGCTTACCCAGGTTGGAAGCCAGACGCTGATTCAGAGATCATGCACATCTTCCGCGACATGTACGAAGGTATCTACGGCCACAAACCAAATATCATGGTTATCCATGCTGGTCTTGAGTGTGGTCTGTTCAAAGAACCTTACCCGAACATGGATATGGTTTCTTTCGGCCCAACCATCAAGTTCCCTCACTCTCCAGATGAGAAAGTGAAGATCGACACCGTTGAGCTATTCTGGAACCAAATGGTTGCACTGCTTGAAGCAATCCCAGAAAAAGCTTAATTCGATAAGCTATGTTTGTTCAGTAAAAGGGGCTTTTTAGTAAGCATCTTTTATTCGAGACAAAATAAAACAGGTACTCAATGAGTACCTGTTTTTGTATCTAATCTTTGTAGCTATGTACTTGTGACTAAATAAACAATTAAGCGCGTGAAGCCGCGTAGCTTTCTAACTCATCAATTGAAGTTTGTGCCACTACTTCGCCGTCGATGAAGTATGTCACCATCTCACCATCACGAACTCCGATCAATGTCGCACGCTCACCAGACTGGTAAGTGATGTCCATTTGGATCGTGTTTTCGTCGATCTGCTGCATTTGACCTTTCTTAATCATATCAGCACTCGTAATAGGACCCACTGGTGCTTCAGTCAGTGACTTATCAAGCTGATGGTTTATATCAAGGTAAGTATCAATCTTAGTATCAAATATATGCGGTGCACCTGTTAGTGGGTTGCTGCCCGTCCAGAACTCTAGTGAGTTGAATACCAAGTAATCAGCTGCAACTGTTAGACCGTAAGCAGGTGCAAGCAGTATGTTCAAACCACCACGAGCGTAACGGTTATCAACGGCTTTAAGGTTGAACTTCATTAGGTAACCCGTTACTGCATTGCTACCAACACAGCCAGATAAAGCAACAGATACCACAGCTAGTGCTACAACCTTTGAAATTGTTTTTTTCATTTTCATCTCGATATTTGAATTTGGCCGCCAAAAAATGGCGGTGGATAATAGCAACCAACCAAATGACAAATATCAGTGTATTGTCAGAAAAACCACAATTTGAAACACCCTATAATGAGTCAAATTAAAACTGGAAACCTATTTATAGACAGCTCCATAGAAAACTTTTGTCGTCACCGTAAACCGATTGATTCGTACTAAAAATCAACGATTGGTACATTCCGTGTTAACGAATTATCACCATGTTGAGAACAACCTAAATGGCAAGACTAAAACCTAATCAACCATTCGAATTACTTGGTTATACTGTTCAGCCAGGACAGCGAATGGAGATTGAACTGCAAGCGGCTCAGCTTTACACGCACTCTCCACTTTCGATTCCGATTGAAATTATTCACGGTCGCCAAGCAGGCCCAACATTGATGGTAAATGCGGCTATCCACGGCGATGAGCTAAACGGTGTTGAGATTGCACGACAACTGACCAATGCGATTGATCCAAAGAAACTGAAAGGTACCTTGATTGTTGTGCCTATCGTTAACGTGTTTGGCTTTATCCATAAATCTCGTTACCTACCAGACCGTCGTGACCTAAACCGTTGCTTCCCTGGCAGTGAGAAAGGATCGCTAACATCACGCATCGCTTACACTTTCTTTGAGAATGTGGCGAAGCACTGTGATTTTATTTTGGATCTACACACAGGTGCGATTCACCGTACTAACTTGCCACAGATCCGTGCAAACCTGTCGAACCCAGAAACATTGCGCATCGCAAAAGCGTTCGCAACACCAGTGATCATTGACTCACCACTGCGTGACGGATCACTTCGTAGCGAAGCGGAAAAATTGGGTATCCCTGTATTAACTTACGAAGGTGGTGAAGCGTTGCGTTTTGATCACCTAGCGATTCGTGCGGGTTACCTTGGCGTACATCAAGTGATGAAAGAAATCGGTATGCTGCGCCCAAACCGTAAAAAGTTGCCAGAGCCAGTGTTGAGCAAATCCACCAGCTGGATCCGCGCTGAGTCAGACGGTATTTTGCGTAACATGGTGAGACTTGGCGAACAAGTTGAAGCAGGACAAACTCTCGCTTACATAAGCTCTCCGTTAGGTCACCAAGAAGGCCAAGTGATCACAACCAAAGGCGGTATCGTGATTGGCCAACAAACTCTACCGTTGGTAAACGAAGGTGACGCAGTATTCCACATTGCTTACTTCAAACAAGATGACGATGAAGTGGGACAATCCGTTGAGAGCTATATTGAAGAAGTAGCGGAAGATGATTGGCTAACGGCGCTTAACAACTAATCAATGACATGTAGTCACTAGCAAGAAATGGCTACATTTTCGAAAATAAACTCCACAAACTAAAAAGCCCCAATACACTTTTGACTAGAAAGAAAAAAGTTATATTGGGGCTTTTTTTACTTGTCCCTTATCTTAAAATTAAGGGATCTATAAATTAATCATGCACTGAATTACTCAGCGTCTTCTTGCTCTTCTGCACGAGCTTTAGCGCGCGCTTCACGTGCTTGCTCAGCTTTAAGTTCTTTAGTATGACGTAGTTCGTCACGCTCTTTACGCTGCTCTGATTTACGCTCGTTACGTTCAGCTTGGTTTGCGATGAAAGATGCTAGCTCTTTCTCTGCCCACTCTTGTGCTAGAGCTTCAGTTTCAAAACCAGACTCACGCTTAGATACTGTTGTGCTGCGAGACGTTACTTGACGAGTAATCTCTGCACACCAACCGTTGCGTTTTTCTGTAAGGCGGATATCAAATTTTTTGTTCTTAGACATGTTCTATTTTTTCCTAAGGGAGATCATTAAGGGATCGGTCAACTTTGATAACTCCATCTAAGTGAGCATCTTTTAACACCATCCCTTGGTAAGCGCGGTATTAGAGCACAAATCAATGAATATTGCTGCAAATATTTGCAGCGGATCACACTCCAGTGCTGTAAATTGTGTGTGCCGGATTTCAATGGGTTCGTAACTCTCCGATTCACCATCAACTTCTATGCTATTTTATCGACAACAATGAAATGAACTGTGCTCAAACAGAGATAAATTAAAGCGATAACTAGCTGCGATCAAAAAGGGAAGCTCAGTGCTTCCCTTTAAAAATGTGTTAGAAAATCAATACGCTTACCCCGGATGACCATCCACTCTTGGTGTTAACAACATCATGCCAAACTTCCAGATAAACAGACTAAACGCCAACGTCCATAAACCCGCGCTGATGTTGACCATCTCAAATAAGTAAGCAGGGAAGAAGGTCACACCCAAACTGCGCACTAACGCGGCAATGAAAATGGCTGCGAACGCTAACGCCATGCTTGGCCCTTTGTAAATCGCACGACCTGTGTGTCCCATAGTCACACGAGTAATCATCGCGAGAATCAAGCCACTCAAACCGCCAATAGCGAACAGGTGTAGCATGTTATGACTGGCAAATGGGTTATCTAACAAACCACGTAACAGCAAGCTTAGAGGGATACACAAGTAAGCCGTATGCAGTGACCACACTAATGGCTCAGACAAGGTTGTCCAAGGCTTCCAACGGATAAAGCGCACCAACTGAGTAACACCCGCAAAAACCATCAACTCATTGCCCACTTGAGCAAAGGTTAACGGGAAGAAGCTCAGAACAAACAATCCAACCAAAGGCAGGTTCGCCAACCATTCCAACCAAACCAACGGCTGCGCTTTCTCAAAGTCAAAACGACGGGCCGTGAAGAACGGGATAACTCGTCCACCCATCACGGATAATAGCAAGGTAAACCACCATAACATTGCATGCCATACTGCAGACGATGGGAATGGAGGCATGCCTTTAATGGTCGCGTAGCTCGCAAAGTTCGCCACGATAGCCAATATAAACAGCGGTACGAAGAATAGGTTCTTCCAACCTTTCGACTTCACGACACGGAAACCAATCTCGTAAGCCGCGAAGATTAAGAACAGCGCTTCAATCGAAGAGATCAGCCATAGCGGAGCCGGAGTCCAAAACAGAATACGAGGTGCCAACCACAATCCGACGAGCACAGCTAATCGATAATGCTTGGTGCCATTGACGCCCGTCCACGTTTGCACGGCAGTGAGCACAAAGCCGACAACAATCGCCATCGAAAAACCAAACAGCATCTCATGCACGTGCCACCACAGTGCGGGCACGTTTAAAATCTCAGGCTGACCGTTTTGGAACATGATGACCCAAGCCACAATCGCAATCACGGCATAGAGACTGCCCAAAAAGAAGAAAGGTCGAAAGCCTAAACGCAGGTAGGCTGGAATCGCGTCTTCTACACTTTTATCTGTGATATTTAACAAACTCGCTCCTAATTCTCAGATAAGCGGCCAAGGTATTACCTAAACCAAATTTGGTGTGCATCAAATTCGATGCAATATGCAGATCACACTGCATGAAACGCGCCAATTAGATAAAGCCAGTAAAAACAGTCACTCACGAGATTCACTAGCCAATAAACAGGTCAAAAAAACACAACCAAAAGAGTCATAAAGACATATAGATGTATAAATAGAAACTTACTGACTTTTACTATCTCGCCACATATAGTAAGACTAGTCTCAAATACAACAGAACAGACAAGGAACGCGATGTATATTTTTGGTTATGGCAGCTTGATCAACTCATCTTCACGCCAGCTTACCGGTCAGACTGGGCAAGCGATCCCTGCGATTGTTCATGGCTTAATTCGCCATTGGAGCAAGATCGATGACAGTTATGTTTTATCACCTTTGATCGTCAATCTCGGCAAGGGACAGGTGAATGGTGTGTTGCTTGAGGTGGATGATATTGCACTGGCTGAGTTTGATCGCCGTGAGCGAGGTTATCATCGAATCGAATTAAAGGCCTCTCAGATAGAAAGCCAAAATGAGTTCAAACAGGATCAATCGATCTGGGTTTACATCAAAGACGAGATTGAGGCTCCTTGCGAAAACAGCCCTATCGTTCAAACCTATGTCGACACGGTATTGGCAGGATGTTTAGAGGTGTCTGAAAGCTTTGCGGCGCACTTTGTTAAACACACACAAGGTTGGCATCACCCATTAGAAAATGATCGCCACCAGCCTAAATACGGCAATCTTGCTGGGGTTTCCGATCACCACCACAGTGTAATTGATGGCTTGATACTGACTGTACGCACAGCTAGCTGATGTTACTTGTTAATAAAGGTACATAGCGAGTTAATTTAGGTTAGTGAACACATTGGGACCACCAACCTAAAGAGAGCTTAAACGACTAGAATCTGTCAAACCCTAGGGGTTAATACTTCTAATTTTGACAACGAACTCTCTGGAATATTCGTATCCCACTGATAATCTCTTAAATAGCCTAACTGTTTTGAATTGGTATTAACTTTCCCTAACTGACTCCACAGTCGATTAGCATAAAAGGCATAGCCCAGCTTTATTGTATCTCTGATTAAAGCCTCTAACTCGCCTTGGTTTTCCGCCCCAACCACTTCGTTCCACGGAGTAAAAGCGGTAATTGGATAATCTAGCTCTGTAACGGGGTTATCTAGTTCGCATCCATGATGGATAACTTTTCTAAGCCCTATTTTTTGGTTGATTTGTATTTTAACTCTGCGTGTTATGCTAGAAATCCGCCCTAGATCAGCATCGTTGATACGCCTTTCTTTTTGGGCTAAAGCAGTTGATACAACACGCGCTGCTGACTTGAGATTTAAAGGTTTTGAGTGTGAGAAACTGCTTAAATGTGGTAGCACACCAAACAAATCATAATCAGCGGTTAATGGTACACAACTATCAAATTCAGCTAGAACAAGGAGCTCCTCAATAGATTCGCCATTTTTTGTCATAACCCAATAGCCATGTTTCAATTGCGGAAGATTCTTGAACATCACCATTAAATTCTTTTGATGATTTCGATACCGTATAGGATAGTCACCAAAAGGCATCATTGCATTTGGATATAGAACGAAATCGTGGTGAGGCTTTCCATGGTTAGTCACATGAATAATCCCCCGATCTTTAGATACTATATGCAGCATTTTGTCTTTAATTAAAGAATTCAGACGCTCGTTTGATATCAGTAGTGGTACAGGTTTGGCAAACCTATCCCGTATTGACTCTTTAACTTTACTGTTAAATTTTACAATTTCCTGAGGGCTTTTCTTAAACAGTTTACTAAATTTTTGGTCACAGCAAATAAAGCCTGATTGAGGTCCCCAGTTCGATGATTTTCCTTTCACATGTAAATCTTTTGTAGCGTAGCCTTCCGCAATAAGCGAAGTCGACAATTTATTTACAGGCCGAACTAGGATAATGCAATTGTTCTGGAATGCAGTTTGGATAATTAGATCTTTATGCAGAGGCACTATCCCAGATGGCTCTATTGCTGCATCGCCTTTATACATAATGTCATCGACTCTAGATAAATTCCTATTAGCCACAATCTATACTAATTTCAAAACGAGTGAAACATTCAGCATACACTTACAAGATCGAGCCACGATATCAATAAGCCATCATGCGTTAGTTAAAGGTTAAGATGATCTCAAATCGCCCAAGTCAGTGGGGTAACAACTGATTTCGAACAAAAGAAAAAGCGCTAGGGGGAGCTAGCGCTTTAAGACCAACTAAGTCCGTTTAGCCTGGTAGTTTTTTTCAGCTATATCATTAGGATATAATCAATTTTTTTACTTAGGTAAATCAAAAAGCCTATTCTTTACGACTACTTTTAGTCGTAAATTAAGTATAGTCGGGTTCTTATAATAAGCCGGATTTTTCTAAAAATAATTCGCATAAAATTAATGACCAAACAACGGCTGCAACTATGCAGCAACCACAGATGAAACGGCTTGTGTAAAAAGCTTTCTAAGTAGCTTATTTTTATCATCTAAATGCTTAGCCTTGCGATAGATGAGCTGTATATCAAAATCAGGCACATCGATAGGTGGCTCCACTGCTACCACGGTATCTTGGTCTTGAGTATCATTGCGTGCCACCAGTTTGGGGACGATACACAATAACTCCCTACCCCGTATCAAACGTTTTACTGTTAAAAAGTTGCTTGAAGATATAGCCACTTTTCGGCTGAAGCCTAATTCAGCCAAACGTTTATCGACGCCAGTCTTTAAAGACCCAGCAGGAGAAACAAGAGCATGCTCGACAGCAACAAACTGTTCTAACGATATCGGCCCCTCAATAGATACAACCGACTTGTCGAATAAACAGACATGTTGCTCTGTGTACAAATGCGTGGTTCGATATTGCTTTGAGACCTCACCAAAACTGCCTATCGCCATATCAAGCTTGGCGTCTTCAAATACTTGCTGATAGTTACTCCGGTTTACATTGAACAGCACGACTTGCGAATTAGGAGAGGATTGCTTGATGAGGTCAAACAATGCTGGCGCGAACATCTGCTCAGCATAATCGGTAAGACCAATCTTCCAAGTCCCTTTATAAGTCGCGGCATCAAACGATTTAGACAGTAACACCTCTGACTGGATGGTATTGAGCAGAGCTTCTACCGTACTGGACAGTTCAATGGCTCGATCGGTTGCTTCCATCTTACTGCCCACACGCTCAAATAGAGGGTCATCAAACAACTTTCGTAGCCTTTGTAAACTATGACTCATCGCTGACTGGCTGACATAACAACGTTCAGCGGCCTTGCTCACACTGTTTGTTTTATATAGAGCTTGCAGTGCAATCAATAAGTTAAGGTCAATTCCTTTCCAGTTAAAATCAGCCACAAATCAATCCCATATCATTCATAGTTATAATTAAAACAATTAATTTGAATCATAGTTCAACTCCACCTAAATTACGCTAAACATTTATCTGGAATCGATCATGCTTTCAATTTTTAAAACCTTTTTCTGGCTTGGCTGGATTAGCTTTGGTGGACCAGCGGCACATATTGGCTACTTCCGTAAAACCTTTGTTGAGAAACTGAATTGGTTATCCGACGAAGAGTACGGGCAAATTGTCGCCCTCAGTCAATTTTTACCGGGCCCAGGCTCAAGTCAGGTTGGCTTCGCAGTTGGTTATAAAAAAGGTGGCTTAACGGGGGCGATTGCTGCATTTGTAGGCTTCACCTCCCCTTCAGTCATCCTAATGTTAATATTGGCCTTAGTGAGCAACCAGCTGTTGGAAGCACCGCTTTTCATTTCAATAATCCACGGACTTAAATTACTCGCCGTTGTGGTTGTGGCTGATGCAACCTTTGGTATGTACAAAAACTTTTGCCAATCGAAGATAGCGACCGCCTTATGTGTCATTACCGCGATTGTTCTACTTTTGATTCCTGGGATCTGGCCTCAAGTTTTAGTACTTCTATTTGCAGCAATCATTGGCAGTAAGTTCTTAACCTCGCAAGACTTAAAAACAACGCCTTCGACACATAAGATATCCATAACGCCGCTTGTCATTTTTGTAGCACTATTGGTTGGTTTACCACTGTTTAGTGCATATTCTCAAGGCATCGAAGTGTTTGGTTTATTTTACCAAGCAGGCAGTTTGGTATTCGGTGGCGGTCACGTGGTACTTCCGCTGCTACAAAATGGTATTGGCGACCAACTGTCTCAAGATACCTTCCTAACAGGCTATGCCGCTGCGCAAGCGGTTCCTGGCCCAATGTTTACATTAGCCACTTATCTAGGCTATGTGTTGATGCCATCGGCACCGATTACAGGTGCACTGCTCGCAACAGTTGCGGTGTTCTTACCGGGTTTCTTATTGCTACTGGCTGTACTGAAGAATTGGCAGGCGATTGCAAGCAAGCCTTTGGTAGCAGGCGCTCTTACTGGTGTGAATGCAGCAGTTGTTGGTCTATTGCTTGCGGCCCTGTATCAACCCATCTTCACAAGCGCAGTGAGCAGCGGCATAGACTTCGCTCTGATCATTGTTGGTGTGTGGTTATTAAAAACCGTAAAGGTCCCGATTGTAGGGTTAGTGGGTGTGTTTATGTTGTTTGGCGCAATTACAGGTTTGACGATCTAAGCAATCAATTAATAGACAGACAAATAAGAAGTGAGAGGTTTGATCGCTTACTTCTTGTTTTCCCGCTCTTCTTTCAAAAACTAAAAGCATCTTTTACTTCCTATAGTGGTTTAACCCCGTGGAAGTTAAAGAACAAATTGCAATCAATAAGCGGTACAAAGCTCAGCGGCCAAAATGATTTTTGGTGTTCAGGAAGGTAATACCTTAAGAAAGCGATTAAGTTATTACATGGATTGACATGCTCTCTCGCCATAATGTAATCGTAATGCCACCCCTTCTGTAAGGCGTGTTTTCTTGTCGTCATATAACGGCCGATTTTCCAAGCGATCCCAGGATCGGTAGGAATCAAAATAGACAGAGTACCTCCAGGCTTTAACACTCGTAACCACTCTTTGATCACCAAGTGAGGCTCGTATAAGTGCTCCAATATATGAGTTGCGATCACGCGATCAAAACTATTGCTTTCAAAATCTAACTCACAAGCATTAGTTACGTTAAAAGTGAGTTTGTCATAAGAATTGATACGACTGAGTTGCTCTTTTGCCACCTCAAGAGCCGCAACATCGCCATCACTCACGATATACTCGTCAAAGGTGTGTTTGACGTGCAGCAAGTGTTCACCTGTACCGGAGCCCACTTCTAACACTCTCGAAAAGTGTTCACTTTCACCAAATGGCTTTTCACATGCTATGTGGCCAGCTCTCATCACATAACCCGTTGTATTGCCGTTATAAACTCGCTCATCATATTCGTCACTGAAACGGGACAAATAATCGATCCACTCTTTGTCTTCATCCTTGCTTGTTCTCATGCTTGATTCCTATTCAGATAGCGTTTTATCACTCGTTCTTAATATAGAAAGAATCCTCATCTCTCGCCTACCTCGTGATACGTTGTCGAGTATCAACCCACAGAAAAAAGACATCACCGCTATCAACGCAATTGAGCTAGACAAAATCGCAGTAGGCACCCTTTCGACAAGCCCAGTATCGATGAAGTCGATGATAACGGGGATTCCTAAAACCAATGAAATGAAGCAAAGCAACATAGACAACACGCCAAAGAAAAACATTGGCTTTACATCTCTCAATAAGAACAAAATGAAATTGAGAATTTTGAGCCCATCACTAAAGGTATTCAATTTGCTGGCTGTGCCTTCAGGCCTTGATTGATATTGCGTCGAAACTTCTTTGATTGGCATATTATGATGTAGCGCATGAACGGTAAGCTCTGTTTCTATTTGGAAGCCATCACTGAAAATGGGTACGGTTTTGACAAATCGATGGCTCATAATTCGATAACCAGAAAACACATCACTCAATTGAGCATTGAATGCTAAATTAATCAGCGATGAAAACAGTTTATTTCCTAGGATATGCCCTTTGGGATAAGCCATTGAAGCTCGCTCTCGACTTCCAATAATCATATCGAGTTTTTCGTTATCCAATTGTTCGATCAGCGCAGGGCATATTGACGCATCGTAAGTGTCATCACCATCAGCCATCACATAGATATCAGCATCAATATCAGAGAACATTCTCCTGACAACCTCCCCTTTACCTTGGCGAGGCTCATGTCGAACAATAGCCCCAGCTTGCAAGGCCTCGTTTACCGTGTTGTCGGTTGAGTTGTTGTCATACACATAAATAGACGCATCAGGTAAAGCCTGCTTAAAAGACATAACTGTCTTTCCGATAGCACCCGCTTCATTAAAACATGGGAGTAATACTGCAACTTTTATACTATTCATAAACTCTCCCTAACCCTAAAGATTCGGTAGCCATCAGGAACATCGTCATATATGGTCTCCAACCAGCCGGGAACATTTGAGCTGTATAATTTGTTTATAAGAGCCTCTTCACTTGCTGATTTTTTCAAAACCATTAAGTGGGCGTCATTTCCTATAACAATATAATCAATGTTCTTAGCTTGGATTTCGTCCTTGGCTAAACTCATATCCCCCTCTAACATAACCTCTATAAGGAATTGATTGCCAACGATATTTCTATGATAAGGGGCTGCAATTATGCGGTTATTAGTGTGGGCCAATACAGGTGCCCCCGTCTCAATTCCTGTTAGAATAACCTTTGATTCGATGCCCTTTTCTTCCAATACTCTAAATAGAGTTTTTTTGTCATTTTCAACCGCATTTCTTTCGAAGTCATCATTACCAACCGCTATCACTAGAAATGCCATCACTAATGGAGCTCCTAACAATATAATTAACACTTTAAATATTGAATATTTTACAAAATCAGACAATCTTATAACTACGTAAGCCTGAAAAGGGCTTGATAAAATAAAACATAATCTTATCACCCTAACCTGCCAGAATATGGCAAGGAATAAATTCAATAAGAAAATAATATACAAGATTGTACAATGATGATTGTTAACTCTAAAAAAAGGATACAATAAAGCAGGAATGACCAGTAACACATAATTATCAATAGATAATAATCCATTCTCACTTATATACTGAAAAATTGATTTAGCTTCAGAAACATGGTCAAGCCAATAAGTCTGAAGTATAGGTGGATAATCGACAAACAAAGCACTGGTAATATTTGGATATAACAAAGCTACTGGAGTAATATATCCAACACCCAATATAACAAACACAAACGAACGCAACCCAAAAGGCCAGCTATCAAATTTAAACCAATTGTAATTATTAACAAAAGCCCAACCAACAAAAAACAAAACCACAATAACAAACGACACTTCATCGTACTTAAAATCAAAGAACTCATTATAAGGTCTGTTTAATAAAACGGAGATAACAACTGAAACACAGCAGAACAGATATAGCCTTGATACATAAACAAACCAAATCTTGCTAACAAAAAAACAATACACAGTGTAGACGATAAAAAAACTCGCAAACAAAAGGATATTGTCTAACCCAGTCCATAACGACAATGCCAATAGAATAGATTGAGCATACACTCGCCATAATTGATTAATTTGACTTACAGTTATAGGTGTTAAAGATAGGAACAAGATAGCCAAAATAAGCTGAATATTATGGTGATCTATGGAGCCAGGAATAAAATGCATAACCGATGGGGAAAACAGAGCGAACATCATGCTCAAAAACCGATAGCGCTCTCCGAAGTAATGGTTACATAAATAGAAGCATGACAGTGAATAGAGGAGTAGATAAAGCAAAGGTACAATAGAAATAGACAGTGAATAAGCGGTACTTTCATCCACAACAAACAATAAAGGATACGCAATAACAGAAAGTATCAGATCGGGGAATCGGGACCAATGGATAACAATACCATCAGCGGCATTGAAGTTATCCATTGGTTTTAGATACCAGCGCCCATTATTCATCCAGTCTTGAAATTGAACAAAGCGCATGTAATCGTCATTATCATTTAAAACCAGTGTTGAGATACTCTCCCATTTATAGACAAATATCGCAGTCGCACACAGCAGCCAAACAACAGAAATAATGATGATATCTTTATTAAAACTTTCACTCTTAGGCAAGATGAATATCCTTTTCATTAACCCAAAGATAATAATTTAAGTCGTTACTGCTCCATCTCTCTTACCTCTGATAAGGCTCTACTTAAGTTGTCGTTGGCTACTTTATAATAAGAGGCTTTTTTATCGATAGCTTGTTGTAGATAGGGAATAGCTTCGTCAGGCTTACCCTGCAAAATTAAAAAATAACCGACATTATTCAAAGCTTCAGGAGCTTCCATGTGTCTCATAAAAACGTTGGTTGCCTTTTTGATATCCCCGGCAGCCAAGTAAATAAGCGCAAGGTTGTTTTGAGCCTTTTCATTATTAGGTTCTATCTCTAAAGCCGAACGAGTGTATTGATACGCTTCCTTGTAATTGCCATACATGTAATGGGAGTAGCCCATATTCAACAAAGCTTTAACTGAACTCTTGTTTATTGTCAGTGATTTTTTAAAGTACTCTTGCGCGATCTGGTGTTTTCCATCGACATCTTCCAGCACACCTATCCCCATGAAAGCTAATTCGGGAGACATGCTATCGACCTTCAAACTAGCCACTTCACTTTGAGTTAAGGCTTGGTAATTTGTAATCGTTTCACTACTTTTTAAACGAACTTGATCTGCATTAATCGCTTTAAAGAAATAACTCCGCCCTTCCTCTTTGCGACGCTGCTTTGTATACAAAACACCCAATTGCTCTAGGACTTCGGTATGTGCAGGGTTAAATTCTAATGCTGCTAAATAAGCTTTCTCGGATAGTGCATAGTTACCACGAGATGAATGAATTTGGCCTATAGTAAAAAGCGTTTTATCGTGAAACTCTTTCTCAGGAAAGGATAGAGAGCGAATATATTCATAAAGGGCCAAATCGATATTGTTATCCCTCAATGCTACATCACCACGCATAATGGCTTCTTTCTCACTCAATGGAGGGTCATCACTGCTTAAGGTATCGATTGGTTTACCTGAATACAACTCGGCATCAAATTGGTTTGTCGGCTCATCCGAGGATGCACAACCAAGAATAACGAACACTAATAAAGCTAGAAAATACCTACTCACTCGTATCATAAACTTACTCCTGGTGCACCAAGTGCATCAATAACAATAATGATCCCAGGCCCTAACGCGACAATGAAAAAGCAAGGCCAAATAAACAACAACATAGGGAACAACATTTTAGTCGGTATCTTGGCCGCGATTTCTTCAGCAGCTTGCTGACGTTTATCTCGAAAATCTACCGTATAATCACGAAGAGTCTGCGCTAAGCTCCCCCCCATTCTCGATGCATGAGAAAGCAAAGAAACCAACCCCTCTAATTCGACCAACCCCGTCCGGTCAATGAACTGCCTCAGCGCATCTGGCATGGTGACACCTGCTTGTATCTTGGCAAAAACAGTCTCCAATTCATCGGCTAACTCTGGCTGAGAAACATAAAGCTCAGAAGCAACTCGTCCAAGTGCTGCATTAAAGCCTAGACCAGATTCCGTACAAACTACAAGAAGATCAAGAGCATCAGGTACACCATTTCTAATTTTCTTCTGACGCTCTTTTTGCAACTTGCTCAAGATAATATTGGGAGTGAAAGTCCCAAGAAAGACGCAGGTCATGATCAATAAATTATTGTAGCTACCACCGAATGAGATGTAATAAACCATAAAGCCCGCGATGATACCGACCAAACTCGATAACACTTTCAATGCATAAAAAACCGATAACGCATTTTTTTCATGGAAGCCTGCATGCATCAACTTTTGTGAGTAGGTTTCATTATCCTTTTTATTACCTTTACTAATAAAAGGACTCAGCGACTCCAACGTATTAGAGAAGTCATAAGGCTTTCTATTATTGGGTGAACCCGTTTCTGATATCTGTTTGAGCTTTTTATCTAAAGGGGATCGGGTTCCCAAAATAAACAACCCTAGAGTCAATGTTAACAAAATGGTGGTAAGCAAAATCATTACGTAGATAACCATCTGAGAGCTAACTCCAAAGTCCGCTAACATTTGCTTCCAAACTTCAATGTTTAATAATTCCATAGGTTAAATCTCTATGCTGATGATTCGCTTAATCCATAGGGCTCCGATCGCTAAAAGTACAATACCAACACTGACCATTGAAACGCCGCGAGGGTCATTATAAAGCGGCTCAATATAATCTGGATTCGCCACTTTCAAAGCAAAAAACAAACCAAATGGGGATAAGGTTAATATCCATGCTGATAGCCGACTTTCAGCAGAAAGCGTTTTTATTTTCCTTTCTAACTTAAAGCGAGATCTGAGAACTTCGGATACTTTTTGAAGATTTTCGGAGAGGTTACCCCCTGTTTCTTTCTGCAACATTACCGCACTAGAAAAAGCTAACATTGATACGGTGGGGACACGCTCAGCCATCTGTAAAATAGCCAAACGTAAATCGTAACCATAGTTAAGTAGGTTATAGGTATTTTTAAACTCGGCACCGATAGGGTCAGGGAGTTCTTCACCAACCTCATTGAATGATTGAATTAGCGGCTGCCCAGCTTGTAATGCCCGTCGAATAATATCCAACGCTTCAGGGAGCTGCTCTTCAAATCGAGCCATTCGATAACTCACTCGATTTTGCACATACAGATAAGCAATAACCCAGACAGCAATGAATGCCGTTAGGCTAATGAACCACTCTTGTTGAGTCATTATTGATATCAGAGTGAGCGACACACCGCATAGAGCAACAATGAGTAAAAAGCGGCTTAGCGAAACTCTAATACCGGCTAACTCCAACATCCGTTTTAAGCCAGAAAAATAAGGGATAACGATGAGCTTGCGATCTAATGGGGATAAGTCTTTATTATAATGCTCTTTGAGTAGCGACAAGCTCTCTTCATCGATATTACGTTGGGTCTCTTTCAAACGTCGAGAAAGCTCTTTATGCTTAGCTTTTTTCCCCGCAGCAGGCAATAACAAAGCTTGGGAGATAAAAAGCACCGCAATGAATAATAGGCCGAGTGAAACACTTACATTATCCATAATCTCTCCTTAACCATGAGTCTCAGTGAAGAGCTCGAAAGGCAGATCGAGTCCACGTTTAACTAACTGGTCATGATATTGAGGTACGACCCCCGTCGCAGTGAAATAGCCGATAATATTGCCATCTTCATCAATACCTTTACGTTGAAAACGGAAAATTTCCGACATGGTAATCACCTCCCCCTCCATGCCGTTGATCTCTTGAATGCTCACCATACGGCGCTTACCATCTTCTTGTCGTTCCATTTGGACAACAAGGTGAATAGCCGACGCAATTTGGGCTCTTAAGTTTTTGGTTGAAATGTTCCAACCAGCCATAGAGAACATGTTTTCAACACGGCTTAAAGCATCTCGGGGGGTATTGGCGTGAATAGTCGCGAGAGACCCATCGTGACCAGTATTCATTGCCGCCAACATATCAACGGCTTCGCTACCACGCACCTCACCAACCACAATTCGGTCTGGTCGCATACGTAAGGTGTTTTTTACCAACTCTCTCTGACTAATCTCCCCTTTCCCTTCTAAGTTAGCAGGGCGGGTTTCTAGGCGAATAACATGGGGTTGTTGAAGTTGTAACTCTGCAGAGTCTTCTATAGTAATGATTCGTTGGTCTCGAGGGATGAAACCAGAAAAGATATTCAGTGTGGTTGTTTTCCCTGACCCCGTCCCTCCTGAAATCAAGATATTAAGTTCTCCTTTCACGGCAGCTTCGACAAACTTAGCCATTTGAGGCGAGACGGAGTCGTAGCTAATCAAGTTATCCATCGTCAAACGATCAACGGCAAAACGACGGATTGAAACGGAAGGACCATCAAGAGCCAGAGGAGGGATAATGGCGTTAACACGTGACCCATCAACTAAGCGCGCATCTACCATAGGTGATGCTTCATCTATTCGACGCCCTACCTGACTGACTATGCGATCAATAATGTTTCTCAGATGACGGTCATCCAGAAAAGTGTATGGCGTTTTTTCGAGTTTACCCCTTCGCTCAACGTAAACACTTTTAGGGCCGTTGACTAATATATCGGAGACCGTTTGATCGGCTAATAGAGGCTCAAGCGGCCCAAGGCCAAAAACCTCATCTTCTATCTGCTTGATAACCCGCTTACGCCCTTCAGCACTGAGCGCATGGCTCCCATCTTCAGCCATTAATTGTACGATGGCTTCATGTAGATCTAGCTTAGCTCGCTCTTTTTCCAAGCTTGAGAGTAACCCCAAGTCTAGTGTTTCAAGGAGCTGCTTATGGAAAAAGTGTTTTATTGATAGCTCTTGTTCCAGAACTTTGCGAGCTTCATCAATCGCCTTTTCTTTTTCTACATGAGCTTCTGCACTTCGAGTGTGGCTAGTCATCTCCACGCTTGATAAACGTTCAACAGGATTGGCATCTTCTGAATCATGCGAAATCTGTTCTACTCTTTTTTCAAACTCTGGATTTACATTTTTTCGTTTAAAGAACATCACAATCCCTCGCGTTTACTTGTTATCAACCCATTATGAAAACAGCTTTTTTAGCCACCCTTTCTCTTCCTGCTCTGGTGGTGAAAGAATATGCGACAAATCGATAATAGAGCGAGTAATGGAGCTTTTCTTTCTCGACTGAACTAGCGGTTGCCCCAAGTTGGCACTCTCTAACGCAACTTTGAAATCATTCGGCATCAGGTGTATGTTGTGATTCCCCACCGCTTGCTCAATATCTTTCAACTTAATTGAGTGCCGCTTTTCATAACGGTTCAGAATGACCTCGATTGAATCACTTTGTAAGCCGTATTCAAATTTCAGAGACTTAATGAGTCGACTTGTGTTTTTGACTGACACTAAACTCTGTTGCAAAACAAGAAGCACCTTTGTTGCTGGTGATATTGCAGATGCAAACACATGGTCTAGCCCTCTAGAGAGGTCAATGATCACATAAGGATAAAAACGGCGTAATATAGGAAGCAATCGGCCTATTTTCTGTGCCTGTTCAAAGTCATCAGCATTGTTCTCATGCTTAAAGCTTAGAACATGTAAGCCAGATTCGTGCTTATTTACCAAAGTTCCCAACGATATTTCATCTAAGTCATTCGAACTATTGATCGCATCCGAAACACTATAAGTAGGAACAATATTTAAATAATCAGGAATCACACCAAATTGAAGGTCGATATCAAGTAGCAAAACCTCACCGGGATGCTGACTGGCCATCTCAATAGCGGTATTCAACGCCAAGGTGGTCGCCCCCATTCCCCCCTTGGTGTTTAAAAACAGAATAAACTCACCGTAGCTTGAATTCTCAAGCTTTTCGGCCGCCGTTTTCTTGAGCAGTGGGAGCAAATCAGAAAGCGTCACGTTGTGAGATAAGAAATCAGAAGCCCCTAGACGCAGCGCGATTTTTAATGAGCCATTGTCACTTTCATCACCGAGTACAACTAAAGATAAATCTTGTTCTTCTAGCGATAGATCATAACCCTGTAGCTCAACCATTTTTTGAGCCCAGTTGCCATGTGCTTCAACAAAAATAAGTTCTGGAACATCGGCACTTTTTAAGTACTCTTCACTCATTGCTCCGAGAGAAAATGATGTCACATGCACATTTCGACATTTCTTCAGCTCTTGACTCATGTGTGAGAGAAAACCCTCAGTACTGTAGATCAACCAGACTTTTAGGTTTGTTCTCAAACGCGTAATATCGTTCTCATTAGGCGTGATTTTGATCGCTTCCCCCATACCGCTACTCCTGTATAAAATAACTTATGGACACCGATTCCGAGTTTCGGAGTCCGCCCTTACCACACCTAAACTTTCTGCAGGTAAGATGGTTTCAAATGAGGGAGCGGCCAAGTAACCACCCGTTCCTAAAAAACTCAAATTATCGATTAGTTGAATTCCGTACCCTGTCGCTCGCGCCCTTACAAATTTAATGCTGCTAAATACCGGATCCGTATCATAACCAGATGTAATTTCATTCCCGCTAACATCTAAATAGGCAACTTCCAAATTCGCCGCGCTAAAACCAACAAGAGGGAGATCAGCTACAACCATTCCTGCGATATTATCCCTATCTGCAACGTAGCAAACCGTGGCTAACCTTGCTGCTTTTCTGGTCGCCTCACTCACCATTTGAAGCGAAAATATGTAAGCACCCAGCGCTAAAATAAGGAAAACCAAAAGAAAAACGAGCCAAGACACTATGGTAAATTCGATAATAGCGATGCCTTTAATGCGCCCTTTGTACCGTTTCATCACAACACCCTCATTATCGAAGAGACACTAATCGGAATAGAAAAGCTCGCCGAGGAAAACGGGATCGACACAAAGTGAGGAATATAATTGTAGGTCACACTCACACGCACATAGCTGTCTGTATTGGGTGGACTAACTGTCACGTCAGAAACAACTAAATTCGACAATAGCGCTGTTCCTGCGGTGTTTTGACCATAAACCACCACATTCTGTATTTCTGACGACGGAGCCAGCGTTCCACCTTTGGTTCCATAGACCTCACTAACCGCATAGCGGGCGCCATTTTGAACGGATTTAGATATCACATTGTAGTGAATCATCATATTGCCTAACTCAAGCACTAATATAAGGAAAAATAGCAATACAGGAGTCGCGATTACCATCTCGATAGCAGCAAAGCCACGATTAGATTTAATTAAAGGTTTCATAATCAAGACTCCCCACTATCAGGATCCTTATACAAAACAATCTTATAAGTTCCTTCCGTTGTTGATTCTGTACTGCCTGAACCACCAACAACACTACAGGAGTGAATAAATTCACCAAAGACGGCCGGCGTACCTGAGTTATTAGTTGGTGCTTTTTGCAACAAGAAAAAACAACCAATTTTATTCACAGTAAAGTCAGTGGCACCGCCACTTTTACCTGAGCAATCCATCATAGGTATCGGTAAAATACGACGCCAAGCAACACCATTAGCGGCACACCCTGAACCGTTATTTGCTATACATGCGTTGGTATCAGCTTCATATTGCGCATAGTTGTAAGTACCATCAAAATCGATATCTCCAGTACTAGCGTCAATCGTAATCTCATCGCGAGGCTCTGTAGTTACATAGTCAGAAGGGTAATCTGATGCTGATAAGCCACCACCGTAATCACCAAAACGAGTATTCAAACCATCGCCTGTTGGGCCAACCGTGCCGCCAGGTTTGGTCGTGATATCTTCACCAATTTTAACAGGTTGGTCATAACTACCACCTAACCCCTCTTTTATAGCCTTACCACCAGACCCAAAGTCTAATAGATGATAATTACCGTTACCCATTTCAGATAAGCTACTGTCACCCACCTTCAATGCATGGACAGTCCCGACTTCATAACCAAACACGCTCGTTATTGCATCGCCTGTAACGTCATGATATCCATCTTCAGGATCGACGTCGTTATCCGAAGTTCCGTCACCAATACAAACACCAATTGGCACAACGTTATTAACAACCTCTTGCCCAGAGCTTGGCCCAGCGACGGCACTTGCTGAAACCTCTTTTACTAATCCAAACATTTGAATAAAGAATTCATCCATATCCAACGAATCAACTCGAACGCGCACATATACATCATCGTTTTCACCGAAGGTGGCTGTGCCAGTAAAATCCTGAGGATCGTTAGAGTAATCAATGTTTATGGAAGCCGTGGTAAAATCAATCTCATGATTCCCTGTTGACCCTGCCATTGCATTTAGCGCAGTGACTATTTCAGCATCCACCGCATCTTTGTCTTTACTATTGTCCAGTATGGTTGCCGCAGCTAACGCCGCTGAATCTACAGCATTTTGTAAGCGTGTTTTATTAACCAGCATATGGTTAACGTCTACAGCCAACGCTGACACCCCTAAGAAAACAAGCAAAGCAGCGGTAACTAATACGACAACTAAGCCTTGCTGTTTTCTGGGACTTTTTGATACTCGATACAACATATGAGTACCTCCAGATTTAGTTAAATTCTTCTAAGATCTGGCTACTACTTCCAGACAGTTCGTTTTCACCTCTGCCTACATATCTATCGTAACCAGTCTGCATCCGCTCCCCCGTACCATCCGGTACCACGAGTAAATTCTCTTGGGTCGCATTAGGGTTATACGTTTGTTCCGTTTTTACGAGTGCTACCGAATGCCCTAAACGAGCATCATTAGCACAGCCAACTAACACCATTACGAGAAAGACCATCATTATTCTAATCATATCTATCTCCTTATAAATCATGTCCAAATGAGCCTTCGCTACCACCATCTGTTGGTGATATTCCCTGTGAAGCTTGAGATTGCTCTGAATCCGATTCAGACGGTTCAGCGATATAAGCGCTTCGACCTAATAAGTAATATTCCAGATCATTCGGGTCAACAAAGGCGTCTGTTGGTAACGTTACTTTACTTCGGTCAATAGGACTCGCAAGTCGAGGGGTAACAAGAATGACAAGTTCTGTTTCACCAGATACGTACTCTTGACTATTAAAGAGTTGCCCTAAGATGGGGACATCACCAATACCCGGCATTTTGTTACTCACATCCCTAACGTTCTCGCTGAGCAACCCAGCAATACCAATAGTTTGTCCGTCGGCCAGCTCAAGCGTCGATGACGCGCTTCGACGAGTGATTGGAGGGATAAAGTAGGTCGCATTGGTTGTTCCAGGATCAATCGTTAACGAGCTACTATTGGCAATTTCACTCACATCAACAGCCAAGTTTAGGTTGATCTTTTTATCACTCAGAACTGTGGGAATGAACTTTAACCCAACCCCATATTCTTTATATTCAATCGTAATACCGTCTTCATCTGGCACCGGGATAGGGAATTCACCACCCGCTAAAAATTCAGCCTTAGAGCCACTTAATGCCGTTAAGTTAGGTTCTGCTAAAACTTTCGCCACACCATTCTGTTTTGCGACATCTAGGGCGAATGTAAACAGGGTATTACTATCAATAAACGAGCCTAAAATGCCGTAATCAGTAGAGGTTGGAATATCAAAGATTGGCGTAGCCCCTAGAACACCAGCAGGAACTGACGACGCCCCCCAAGAAATATTCGATCCGCTCGTTTGGAAGAAGTGAAAGTTTGCATCAAATTTTCTCACCAAGCTTCTTTGAACCTCGGCAACCGTCACTTCCAACATAACTTGTTGAGCACCGCCAATAGACATCAAGTTGATAACACCTGTCGCTGCCGCTTGCTCGCTACCACTTTCCTTCGATTCATCAGCTGTTTCACCCGAAGAGTAGGTTTCTGCTATTCGCATCGCTACATTCATTTGTTGCTGATTACTCACCTGCCCACTCAGCAGCAAGCGATTCTGAGCACTGTGCACCTCAATAGTTTCATCAGGAAGAAACTCATATAACTTCGCTTTTAAGCTATTAAGATCATGAGTGACTTCGATGTTGATCGATTCAATCAGCTGGCCACGGGAGTCCCACGCCATTAGGTTAGTAGCACCTAATTTTTTTCCGATTAAAAACAGCTCGCTCGATTTCAACATCACAATATCAAGTACATCAGGATCACCAAGCGACACTTTGCTCGCTTTCCCTGACAACACCACATGTGTTGATTTGTGATGAGGAACCGTTACCGTTTTACCCGTTTGTAGAGCAGCAAAGCTCAGTGTAGAGAAACAAACAAAGCTCAAAATACACGTTATTATTATTTTCATAACTCACCTCAATCCTTGACGCGAACACTAGATGCTTGAGTACCTTTAATGATCGTCACACTCGGCTTAGGTACGTATCGACGAACAACCTTTTTCTCAACTTCATGTGGGTTTCTCAGTGTCAGTTGAATACTGCCTTTACTCTTCGCTGTTAAAAGTTTTTCAGCATCTTTAGGTGAAACCTCTAATGTCACAGCTCGTACGATAATAGGACTGTTTTCATTCGTTTTTGCCGTTTGGTCTACTGCCAATACCTTGATATCTTTCAACACGGTACGCGTTGCTGCTGAAGTTTTGCTATAAGAAACGGTGCTAAGTATGTCAACTTTATTACCTGGTAATAGAAAACCAGCCACACCAATAACGTCATCCACTCGTATTGTTACCGCACGTTTATTCTCAGGTATTAATGCAGCAAGCGTTGAGCCTTCTCCTGGAATAGTAAAACGCATTTTATGAAGCACTTCTCCAGCATAAATAGTATTGGCCACCACTTTGCCAACCAATTCAGAAGCATCGGAAAAATTATTTTCATTAATCCAATCAACTTCCATCAACTTTGTCGCTAAGAACTGTTCCTCAATAATGGTTCCAGCTTCAATTTCTTGTGATGCCACCACGACTGGATGACGCTCCACAGCTTCAACTTCAACGGTTGGTTGAACTTGATCTTCCATCCACTGCTTAGCAAAAAATACAGCCGCTAAGCCAAATACTACGGACAGTAAAAACAGTAGGAAAACTTGACTCTTATTCATTATTTTCTTCCTCGTGTCCATCAGAGGTAAAATAGACTTCCCATGCCATGGAAAGAATATCGAAGGTAATAACAGGCGGGAGTTGTTCAAACGAAAGAATATCTTTGCTTATACCAACGAGATCTTTCGGTAAACATGGGAAAAGTGGCACCTTAAGAAGCGTGTGCATTTGAGACAAACGCTCAAAGAATCCATCTTGAAGCTCTACTTCTTTATCAGCAACGACGCTCATCCATAAAGCTTCATAGTCTCGTTGGTTAAGTGGCTTGAATTCAATCTTGTAACCTAAACGACGCAAAAAGGCAGGGTCGCTTATTTTCTTGGGATTTAGATTGGTAGAGAAGGCCAGCGTTAATACAAATGGCATCGTTATCTGCTGACCATTAGGCAGCGACAAATAATCGAATGAGTACTCCATCGGTACTATCCAACGGTTAAGAAGCGCATCCACAGGCATGGGCTGACGACCAAGGTCATCAATGATAAAAATCCCATTGTTTGCCATCATTTGAACTGGTGCTAACCAGACTCGACTATTTTCTGAGTGATTAACTTCAAGCATATCCATCGTCAGTTCTCCCCCAACTTGGATATTGGGTCTTTCACAATTAAGCCAACGCTTGTCGTACTGATCTTTGAGGGAAATACTTTGATCGCTGCCGTTACTATCCAACGGTTTATGATGTTGCGCCGAGAACACCTTGATAATGTTACCCAGAGCATAGACGGCATAAGGGATAAACACAGAGGTATGTAAAGCATTCACAATACGGCTCGCAACAAATGTTTTCCCCGTTCCTGCATGTCCATACAGCAACAAAGCACGTCCCGAATTGATTGCAGGCCCAAGTACTGAAATCATTTTGTCGACACCATATACATCATTCAGTGCCGCCTCGACATGTGGCCGAGTTACTAACTCAGCTCTCAAGTCTTGTTGTTTTACCACCTCACTATATTGGGTAAGCGAAACCGGTGCGGGGCCTAAATAAGCATCACGCTTGAAAGCAAGATCCGCTTCTTCAAGCCCTTTTTCTGATAGTGAATAACGAACATGACTATGCGACACAGATGAGAGGGAAATATCAGAAGTAGGCTGAAATACTTCGATTAGTGACTTCTTTCTTAAAACAGCCAAAGCGCTTTCTACAATATGAGTAACAACACATAAATAATTAGAAAGCTCTAAAACATCCGATTTTGGGTAAGCCGACAAATGCTTAAGTACAAGGTTTTCAATAACGACTTCAGGAACACCCAACATATCAAGAGATGTAGGGACGATTGGGGCTGAAATTTGTGGCTTCAAGGTTGTTGGAGCAGTACGCCCTATAATATCCATATATTATGTCTCCCCACAAAGCTAACCAACAACAGATTTAAGTAAAGTAGCTATACATCGCTAACCCTATAACAACAGAAGGAGCAAAAGGCATCGTTACTTTATTTGAATACCGAGTATGTAAATTAGCTGTTTTATCAATGACTGGTGCAGCTCCACCAAGCACAATTATCTTATTTTCAAAATAGCTTTTAATACTAAAACAGCTCGAGTTGGACAGGTTGTATAGCAGGTAGAAAACCCCAACAACTCCAGAAGAAACCAAGATAAAGCACGATGCATCGAGTAATTGCCCCCACCCCAAATACATTCCTACAACACCTAATAACTTCACATCCCCTGCAGACATTGCTCTTAAAAAATAGAATAGCAATCCAAAACAAAAGAATACGACCGACCCAAATAAAGACATTAAGAAACTATCAAAGGTGTAATTGCTGTTGAACATTGATAAAAAATAGAAAAACAAAAAAAGAATCAATATTTTGTTTGGTATACGATGTTTCTCAACATCGTATACCGATACAGCAATTAGCAATGCCCAAAAAACAGAAGGCTCATTAATCATAATTTCAATTCATACGCTCGATATAATACTTTGAAATTTACTCACTAATGTCGTAGCCATTCCAGAGAAAATTAGCCCGACAAAAATTATGAGTGAGGCAGCACCAATGACATACTCAATAGTCGTTAACCCCTTTTGCTGTCTCACTCTCCGAGCAACCATGGCAGTAATCATTAAATACTGTTAATGATATTATTAAGCTTAGCGGATAGGGCGGCCCCAAAACCAGTAAATATAGTGGTCAAGCCTAATACCAGTAACGCTGCACCAATTACATACTCGATAACAGTCAACCCTTCTTCATCTTTCATGAATTCTTTACAATTATTCAAAAACTTATCCATGAGAACCTCTCCTTGATTTACGTATCAGACTTTGTTTGCCTGTAAAGTAAATCTAGAGGTGAGAGATATATTTGGTTAGGATTTTTTTGCCATTTACTTGCACTTTTTTGTGGTACTTCTAATCTAAATATAAAGCTTCATTAATTAGCCACTTTTAGACTAAAAGAGAATATGAAATGCATTGGGTATCTGTATGAAAATAGTAACCCCGTTATTATCGGATAAAGAGAGTGATTTCAACTCCGTTATTATCAATAAAATAAGTCACTATTTCTCTATTGCCAACTTCAAACAAGACATATCTATAATCAGTAACTTAGACGTCAGACTGGTATTTTTCATTTTGAATACCCCTGATAAAATCCAACTACTTACCATGGCTTTATCTATTTGCGAAAATTTGAACAAAAGAATTGTTATTATTTGCTCTGACCCGTTACCTAATATCGTTCGAAATCATAAGAATATATTTTTCATCATAGAAACAAACAGTAATCATCTGACCAGTCAATTCGAAGAGCTTAAGGCTAAGACACGGCATATGTTCGAGTCCCATTTCGATATCGACAGAGACACAAACAATAACAACCAGCTTCCTGTAAAAGCCTTCACATCCGAAGTCGTTAACTTTGTGATGGACAACATCAACAAAGAAATCAGAGAAACAGAGATCGCCGAGAAATGTCACTGTTCAACCACCTATTTTTCTAAAAAGTTTCATCTACACTTTGGAGTAAGCTTTAGAGACTTCGTGTGCGATAAACGCATTCTACTTGCCAAAAAGTTAATCGAAGCAGATACCGAATCAAAAATTGCTGTCATTGCGTATCAATGTGGATACAAGGATGTGTCATATTTCTCGAGAATTTTTAAGAAACGGACTGGAGTAACGCCTGCAAGTTACAGGCGAGCCTGCACAGATAACGGAAAACAAAGAACATAAACGCTAATTTTACTCCCTAAAAGAAAAAATCATGGTACATTTAACATGATTTTAACAAAAATAACTTAGCGAAAAACATGGAGTTAGACAATGATTCAGCCTAACGAGTTTAGCCAAGAACAAGCAACAGCTCTCCCTACACCCAATGACATGATTTTAAAATGGGCAGAAGAACGCCCAGATGAAGTCTACTTAAAGCAAATTATTAACCGCCAATTTGTTGAGTTTACTTATAAAGAAGTGGCCGACAAAGCACTAAAACTGGCGTCAGCATTAGAAGGACTCGGCGCCCAACCTGGCGATCGAGTCGCTCTCGTATCGAAAAACTGTGCAGAGTGGTTTATCTGCGATCTTGCCATGATGTTAGGAGATTTTGTCAGCGTCCCAATCTTTCCAACAGCGGGTGCCGATACCATACAGTACTGTATTGAACACAGTGAAAGTAAAATTGTGATTGCGGGTAAACTCGACGATCCTAAGGCCACTCAAAAAGTACTGGATGATAATCCAAACTTGGTGAGTATCTCACTTCCCTACGATAGCGCAGCGAAGTGCCAACATACTTTCGAACAACTCATCGATACCCATGAACCCTCAACCAAGCGTCCTCAGCATCACGATGATAAAGTAATGTCGCTTGTTTATACTTCGGGTACATCAGGGCTACCAAAAGGTGCGATGCTCACATACGGCGCCTTTACGTGGTCAGTTCAACGGTTGATCGATCATATTGGTATCCAACCCGGTGATCGCCTGTTCTCTTATCTACCGCTTGCCCATATTACAGAACGCGTTTACATCTTTGGCTCATCGGTAATGGGCGGTATAGTCACTGCTTTCCCGGAGTCTTTAGATACCTTTATTGATGATGTAAAAATGCATCGCCCTACTCTATTTATTTCAGTTCCTCGCTTATGGACTCTGTTCCAGCAACGAATCCAAGATAAGCTTCCGCAGAAGAAACTGAATTTCTTACTTAAGATTCCGTTTATCAACAACATCATTAAGAAGAAACTGGCTGATGGCCTAGGGTTAGATCAAGCACGCGTTTTGGGATGTGGTTCAGCTCCGGTATCACCGGCTCTACTCGCATGGTATGAGAGTGTTGGCCTACACATTACCGAGGCTTGGGGAATGACTGAGTCTTTCGCCTACAGCACGATTAATCACCCGTTTAGAGCCGACAAAATTGGTACTGTGGGTAATGCTGGTCCGGGCATCGAACTCAAAATTGCAGAAGATGAAGAAATTTTGGTTCGAAGCAAAGGTATGTTCTCTGGTTATTACAAAAATGACATAGCCACCCAAGAGTCTTTTAACTCTGAGGGATGGCTTCATACTGGCGATATTGGTGATATCGACAGCGAGGGCTACCTAACGATCCGGGGACGTAAAAAAGACACCTTTAAAACTGCGAAAGGTAAGTTTGTGGCTCCAGTGCCAATCGAAAACAAACTGTTTGAATACAGCCGCGTAGAAATGATGTGTTTGATCGGCTTAGGCTTACCTGGTCCTATCCTACTCGTGGTACCGCATGACTTCCCTAATTTTGATCAGGCTCGTTATGAAAGAACAAGTAAACGTGTCATTGAAAAAATGAACGAACAGTTAGCCTCGCATGAGAAGATCAAAGGGGTACTGATGATTAAGGAACCGTGGAGCATCGACAACGGTGTACTTACCCCTACTCTCAAGATAAAGCGACATATCCTTGAGCAGAAATACCATGAAATCGGTCATAACTGGCCGAAAGATAAATTGGTGGTTTGGGAAGAATAGCTATCGGACCGGAATGAAAGATAACGTTAAGGGTGAGCTGAAAAGCTCGCTCTTTTCATTTCTTTGAATAATCAATTGTTCACACTGTTTAGCAAGGAAAATTGCCTGCTCATCCATAAAGTGAAAATGTTATACTGGGAGTAACTAAATCGCGAGAATCCCTCATGACACAAGAAAACAACCCACTTCATGGTATCACTCTACAGAAGCTACTGACTGAATTGGTTGAACATTACGGCTGGGAAGAGTTGAGTTACATGGTGAACATCAACTGCTTTAAAAAAGACCCGAGCATTAAATCGAGCTTAAAATTTTTGCGTAAAACAGATTGGGCTCGTACCAAGGTAGAGCAGATTTACATCGACTTAAAGCGTTAGTCTCTCTGCTTCATCAGTCCCGTGTTGATTAAATACGGGACAACCCCTGTGTCTACTTTTTAGGGGCCACATCAGTCTCCTATTTCTCGCATCTCGCATCTCGC
>NZ_JBFRQW010000043.1:8972-21350 GCF_041472735.1 Vibrio sp. 10N.261.46.E11 | reverse complement strand
CTCGCATCTCGCATCTCGCAGTATATTACAAGCAATAAAAAGCCCCGCAAGCTTTCACTTGCGGGGCTTTTTTAGCTAATTGAGAAAAAGGCTAATTACTTACCAGCTTCTTTTTCTGCTTTAACTTTTGCAATCACTTCGTCAGCAACGTTAGTTGGACATGGTGCGTATTGTGCGAATTCCATAGAGAATTGGCCACGACCAGAAGTGATAGTACGTAGGTGACCGATGTAGCCGAACATCTCAGAAAGAGGTACGTCAGCTTTAATACGAACACCAGTAACGCCAGCTTGTTGATCTTTGATCATGCCACGACGACGGTTAAGGTCACCGATAACATCACCAACGTGATCGTCTGGAGTGAACACGTCAACGTTCATGATAGGCTCAAGAAGTTGCGCGCCAGCTTTAGGCATAGATTGACGGAATGCACCTTTCGCTGCGATTTCAAATGCGATAGCAGATGAATCGACTGCGTGGAAGCCACCATCGAACAGTTCAACTTCAACGTCTAGAGTTGGGAAGCCAGCTAGTACGCCGTTTTCCATCATAGATGCGAAGCCTTTCTCAACTGCAGGCCAGAATTCTTTAGGAACGTTACCGCCCACAACTACAGAGTTGAACTTGAAGCCAGAACCTGCTTCGCCTGGTTTGATACGGTAATCGATCTTACCGAATTGACCAGAACCACCAGATTGCTTCTTGTGTGTGTAGCTATCTTCAATTGCTTGAGTGATAGTTTCACGGTAAGCAACTTGAGGAGCACCTACAGTTAGGTCAACGCCGTATGTACGCTTAAGGATATCTACCTTGATGTCTAGGTGAAGCTCACCCATACCTTTCAGGATAGTTTCGCCAGTCTCTTCGTCAGTCTCAACTTGGAAAGATGGATCTTCTGCAACCATTTTACCGATCGCGATACCCATTTTCTCAGAACCGCCTTTATCTTTTGGAGATACAGCGATTGAGATTACTGGAGTTGGGAATACCATTGGCTCAAGCGTTACTTGGTGCTTAGGATCACATAGAGTGTGACCAGTTTGCACGTTCTTCATACCAACGATCGCAATGATGTCACCAGCTTGTGCGCTAGTTAGTTCGTTACGGTCATCAGCTTGCATCTCAACCATACGGCCAACACGTTCTGTCTTGCCAGTGAATGAGTTAAGAATCGTGTCACCTTTGTTCAGTTTACCAGAGTAAATACGAACGAAAGTTAGAGCACCGAAGCGGTCATCCATGATTTTGAATGCAAGCGCTTTGAAAGTTTCATCTGTAGAAACGATAGCGTGTTCGCCAGTTTCTTCGCCGTTCTCATCCATTAGAGGTTGAGGATCAACTTCAGTTGGTGCTGGTAGGTAATCTACTACAGCATCAAGGATAAGTTGCATACCTTTGTTCTTGAACGCAGAACCACAGAACGTAGGGAAGAATGCGATATCACGAGTACCTTTACGGATACAACGCTTGATGTCTTCGATAGAAGGCTCTTCACCTTCCATGTAAGCTTCCATCAGGTCATCGTCTTGCTCTACAGCAGTTTCGATTAGCTCTTCACGGTATTGCTCAACGTCATCAACCATGTCCGCAGGAACATCTGTGATTTCGTAGTTTTCAGGAAGACCAGTGTCATCCCAAACGTATGCTTTACGGCTTAGTAGGTCTACAACACCAACGAATTCGTCTTCACGACCAATTGGTAGAACCATAACTAGAGGAGTAGCACCTAGAACGTTTTTAACTTGGTCAACAACGTTGTAGAAATCTGCACCCATACGGTCTAGTTTGTTAACGAAGATCAGACGAGATACTTCTGATTCGTTAGCGTAGCGCCAGTTGGTTTCTGATTGAGGTTCAACACCACCAGAACCACAGAATACACCGATACCGCCATCAAGAACTTTAAGAGAACGGTATACTTCAACTGTGAAGTCAACGTGTCCAGGAGTATCGATAACGTTTAGACGGTGATCGTTCCAAAAACAGCTTACAGCTGCTGATTGGATAGTAATTCCGCGCTCAGCTTCCTGTTCCATGAAGTCAGTAGTTGATTCGCCATCATGTACTTCACCAGTCTTGTGGATCTGACCAGTTAGCTTAAGGATACGCTCAGTGGTAGTTGTTTTACCCGCATCAACGTGCGCGAAAATACCAATGTTTCTGTATTTCGATAAATCTGCCATTGTCTTACTCTGTTAATAGGATATAAAATGCGAGCAGAGTATAGCACAATCTTTCAAGACTGATACCCTTGCTTGCGCTTGTAATTAAAAATAACTGTTCCGCGAATTCTACCCTAATTAGAGAAGTAAATATCCGCTTTTTTAGGCTTAATTTCGGAACATTCCTGTCATTAGTTGTGTTGATGACAGCTAAATCCTAGCCGTAAAATCAACAAACGAACAGTTTACCACTTAAAGTTCACTCGCAAACCACACCTCACTAACTCAGGCTCAAATATCAAACACCTCTCTCCAATCTTGCTTCATTGAAATGCTATGAATTGATGTAAACTGAGTCGACATTTCAATATTTACTAATGGATTGAAGGGATATAGATACTCCCTAGATGCATCATCATGGTTAACCAGAGCACACACGCTGTTTTTGTGAGATTGATGAACCCACTTCAACATACTCAAATCATTAAACGTATTGCCTATAGCGATGACTGGTACCCCCTTAAAGTGCTCTTTGAAATGCTCAACTTTTTCTTGTCCAAGATTAAGCGCAATAGAACAGCTTGGCGATGACACATCAAAGGAAGAACCTAGAACATCTTCCATTGGTATACCGAGTACCTCTTCACTCCATGCTTGTACAAATTGCTTTGTACTGCCTGAATTAATCACACACCGAAAACCATGGTGTTGCAGCAAACGAATAAGCTGAAGCATAGGTTGATAGACCAACTGAGCGTACGGTACTTGAAACCTAGGGTGCCGAGCACTACACACCCATCGCTTAGCTTTCTTTTGATAAACTTTATGATCTTCATTAGCAAACACTGTGTGATAAAGACGATACAAATTCATCATTATAGTGAGTGATTCATCTTCAACGGTTTTCAATAAACTTAGAACCGTTAGATGATGCTGTTTGTATTCATCCAGAGCTAGGCACGCTTCCAACTCATCGCGCCAAAAACGCATTTCAACCAATCCCGGAGTTTCACACCATAACGTGCCGTCAAGGTCAAAAACGGCCATTCTATTTTGATTCACAATAGAGTGAGGGGAATTAGGAGCATCCCACATCAATAAATTACGTTTGAGCTGACGAATGAAGGAGCAATCATTCCATAGAGAAAGTGAGTCGTTCATAGCTCTCACCTTTCGTTTTGGAGCAAGCATTGTTCATCAGCTTGGTTCGTTGCTTGAACTTCAACACTTGCAGAGGTTTGTTGGTGAGTATTCCAATCGGTTATCTCCGTAAGATCGGTATTGAAGCCGAAGAGTCGCCCACTCCAAATCAACACTTGCCAGACTAATATTCCAAATGGGACATACCCCATATAACCAAGCAATGGCATCTCAGTCGGCAACGTCAGAAACTCAAGATTGACATAAGGGATGTCATATACCCAATAATTTGGATTGGTGATGATAATGGGCTCAGGGTGAGCACTGCCATAGTTCCACATTTCCCAAAAGAAACCGTTACATAAAGCCGCTAAACCAATCATTGCAGAAGCCGTCCAATCTCCATTCGCAATCACCCCTTGAAAAGGGTTCCAAACACCTTGCTTTTGTAACACGCCAGTCATCACTGCCATAGGCCCAACCCATACAGCCCAAAAGAGCACCTTAGGGAAAAACACCATGAAGAATATGAGTACTAAGCCGCCATAGATAAGTAAATTAGGGGAGAAGTTCCATCTTGGACCCTGTCGATATTTAACTTTCAATGCAGGGAAGGTTGATAACAAAGTATACCACTGCATGATTGCAGGTGTTACGGTTGTATAAGTCAAACAAAATATCACTACCGTAACCGTTCGAGACAGTGAGGTGTTATCCGCATTAGGGTAATACCAATTTTCTAAAACAAAGTAATCATAATACTCAAAATACATCCAGCCAAAAAAAGAAATCACGCCACTAAATAACAGCAAGATTGGTCGCGTAGCAAAAAGTGAACGGCCACCATTACGATGAAAAACAATCCCATCTAAGAAGAAAATCCCGCCCCACCATAATGGAGTAAATGCATAGTACACCCAAGGGGTAAGTGATAGGTCTCGACTCCACATTAACCACCAACAGGCAAACATGATCACTCCTCCCGTATAGAACCACCAAGGCAAAGAAACTTTGGGTGGTTTAGGTGGTACCTCCCCTTTAGGTTTAAAACCAACAATGGTGGGACAGAACAATACACACAGAGCCCATATCACAGCGACTAACATCACTGAAAAGTAAAGGAAGTTAAAACTAGGTTCATTCACAACAAATTGAGGAGGAAACTCTAAGAAGTGCGGTGGTAAGTGCTTATCTGGATATTTAAAGTAAGATGCCAGTAGAGGCACGATTAACGTAGCCCAAATAGGTAAAATAAGTTTTATTTTCATAATTAATAGCAGCCTGTAACAGCACTATGCTGATAACTCTTTCTTTTGTTTTTTGTTTACGTACATTGCTTGGTCAGCAGCTTGTACTGCGGCTTGACATTCAGAGTAATCATCAAACTTAGCGCCTCCAAAGCTCACACCAATCACATCACCAAACTCTCGCTTTAGAGACAGATCTACTGAGTTTAAAGCTTGAATCGAGGCTTGGTACTGGTTAGAAGGGGTAATAACCCCAAACTCATCGCCTGAAATTCTGAAGAGGCGACTTTCATTCGGAATTGTTTGTGCTAATTGCGTAGAAAATGACAGTAATAACCTGTCCCCCATATCATGACCGTGTGTATCGTTACATAGCTTTAAACCATCCAAATCAATGTAGATAAAAGACTCCCCTTCGCCTAGGTTAAGCAGCTGTTTTTCCATTGCATATCGATTCGGTAATTGAGTGAGTGGATCGGTATGAGCAATCTTCAGCATTTCCTTTGCTTTTTGTAAGGCGTATGATTTTTCACCTTCGACACGTGTCATTTTATAAGCCAGCAAACATGATAAGAGAATAACTTCACAAGCAACGGCAATTAAGCCGATATGTGACATATAGATGGTTTGCAAACCCGCAATTTGTTCTTGAGTGATTGCTATACCACCGAGAGTAACGAAGCCAATATTTGCAAGTAGATACAACCTCGCAGTCATACTTCCCTTAAATACCATTGTAAGACCTGCAGCAAGTCCATAAGCCATGAAAACACCAACCGCAAATCGATTAAATTCATTCTGGAGTTCAGGTAAGAATATTGAGAAAAGAATAAAGAGAACAAAAACACTCAAGATGCCTACCCCGAAATACCACAATACAGGGGTGCGATGTTTGGTCACATTCAAAAGCGACATAACAAAGATGATATAGGCTATGTTAGAGAATAAGATTGGCCAACTCGCCCCACCAAACCAAGTAATCCCGAACAAGTCACTCGCGACCAATAGCGAAGTACTGTTAAATAATAAATTACCGAGAATAAAGATGGCATAACTAAAATCTACAAGACTTGCCCGAGAAACAGAGAGTACGATGTAATAGATAAATAAACTAAAGAAAATGCCTATCCCACCTAAACTAATAGCATTTCCTAAACGAATATCCGCAATATAGTCCATTTGATCCATAACGAATGGGGTAGGCGGTGCGATATTAAATCGAGAGTTTTGATAAGTGATTAAGCGATAAGAACCTTGTTCAAGCTCAAGGCTCTTACCGTTTCGAAGGAAGAATATGCTGGACTCGGGAACAGACAACCCGCCGTGCAATACAGCAACCAATTTAGCTTTGGTACTGTTAGAGCCTCGTGTAAAAAGAAAATGTTGGAACTCCCCAATAAGTGTTGAGTTCCTAAAATCGATAACCACATCTCCCCTCTTGGTTAGAGAGAAGTCCAAGATACTGGTTTGAGTTCCTCCCATGAGATTAAAACCTTCGGCGGGAATTAAACCGGCTTTATGTTCATGGTAATTTTCTAACTTGTTTATAGCTGCAAACGAAACAAAAGACTCTAGCTGATACCAAGTAACAGGAGCCTGCTCGATACTTTGAAGGTTTTTTCCCAAGGCTACTGATGAAAATATAAAAAGTAAAATTGCAGCCCAACATCTTAAGAACATATTCTTCCGTTTATTTGCTCTGAGTAATTACCTCGCGATTATGCAACAATACGGGATTGATTCACAGCACGAATAAACCTTTATAACAAGTATTACAAAGAAAAATCATTCATCAAAAAAACTAAAGTTCATCAAAGGCTTCTATCGCCTCTGACAATTTCTTAACCCCATGGATCTGCATTCCTGGAATGCCACCTTTAGGCATGTTAGCAGCTGGTACAATGGCTCTCTTGAAGCCGTGTTTAAACGCCTCATTTAAGCGCTCTTGACCGCTCGGTACAGGTCGAATCTCACCAGCAAGGCCTACTTCGCCAAAAACCACCACATCTTTTGGCAATGCGCGGTCTCTGAAACTCGAAAGTAAAGCCATTACCAATGCAAGATCAGCACTGGTTTCGGTTACTTTAACACCACCAACGACATTCACAAACACATCTTGGTCAGCCATTTGTAAGCCGCCGTGTTTATGCAGCACGGCTAGTAACAATGACAGTCGATTTTGCTCGAGACCAACAGCGACACGACGTGGGTTAGCCAGCTGCGAATAATCCACCAGCGCTTGGATTTCAACAAGGAGTGGACGCGTTCCTTCCCAAACTACCATCACTGAACTGCCTGAGGTTTCTTCTTCACCACGAGACAGAAAAATAGCCGATGGATTGCTAACTTCTTTTAGCCCTTGCCCTGTCATAGCAAACACACCTAGCTCATTCACTGCACCAAAACGGTTCTTGTGGCTGCGCAAGGTTCTAAAACGACTGTCCGTCCCGCCATCTAGCAGTACCGAACAGTCAATAATGTGTTCAAGTACTTTGGGGCCAGCTAATGTGCCATCTTTAGTTACGTGCCCGACTAGGAACACGGCAACGTTGTTCTGTTTCGCGTAACGCGTTAATGCGGTTGCCGATTCGCGCACTTGCGCCACACTGCCCGGAGAAGATTGGACATCAGCAACGTGCATAACTTGAATTGAATCGATAACCATGATCTTAGGCTGCTCTCTTTCTGCAACCTGACAGATTTTATCAACATTGGTTTCAGAGAGCATTTTGAGATGCTCTTTTGGTAACCCTAATCGAGATGCTCGCATCGCAACTTGTTGAAGAGATTCTTCGCCAGTGACATAAAGTGTCGGTAACTGGGAAGAAAGCTGACACATAGTCTGCAATAACAGCGTTGATTTACCGGCACCAGGGTTACCACCAATAAGAATCGCAGCGCCAGGTACAACACCACCACCAAGTACACGATCAAGCTCTTTGAAGCCACTACTAAAGCGCGGGACCTCTTGCAAGTCGATTTCCGATAGCGTTTGAACCGAAGATTCAGTTGCACCACCAGCGTAACCACTTAGTCGTTCATTGCGCGCGACCTGAGGTGAAGCGGCTAACCTAACTTCTGTAATCGTGTTCCAAGCACCACATGCATTGCACTGCCCTTGCCAACGTGGAAAATCAGCACCACAGTCATTACACACATAAGCTCGCTTTGCCTTAGCCATAAAACCTCAATAATTTGCTTGGTAACGGGTAAATGTTGCTATTTTGTGACCCCGTTGACCGTACAGGTGAAAATAAAAGTTGCAGTAGGGCCACGAATACCTAAAGATCAAATACAACTCGTCGATAACAATAACGCACCATCCATTCTAACAAGAAAAGTATGCAGCAATCTGAAATTCTATCTGTAGCAGAACGACTTATTCCGGCCTACCATGCCGAAGATTTCGAATTCCTTCTTTCTCAAATGACAGAAGGCGAATCGCCGTCTCTAAAACTGCTCGTTAAAATGGAACTGAATCGTATCATGGCTCCGTGCACAAAGAGCATTGATTTACGCGGGCGTATTGATAATGAATGTCATCAATTCACGCTAGACGAGCGTAAACATTGGCTTGATGACATAGCTTTGAACGCGTATCAGCGGGGTACTAAAAAATTTAAAGGTTATACCGAGGGCGTGTGGGAGTTAGTGATGACTCCTCGCATTCAACCTCTTCGGAATATTGTTAAAACACCCTCTCAAGATGATCAAGATATCACTAACGCTGATAGTCCCTATGAAGCAGAAGCCATTAACCTCGGTTACGATTTAAAACGCAAAGAAAACAGGCTCAAGATTAGCTCACAGGTTGAAATCACCACACCGAAAGGACAAAACCTATATGGTGTGACGGTTGATATTTCTCCGTCTGGTGCAAAGTTCAAAGTTCCAAGAACGTTTAAATACAACCTAGGGGAAATCATCAGTGTTAAATTCACAGAGCTTGTCGAAAAGTCGCTAGAGGCCGATGTTAATGAAGCGGTTGAATTTCGTATTCTGGGCATTGATGAATCTTACGAGAACAATGCCGTTAAATTTTTAAGATGCATAAGAATCAGCGATACAACGAGTGTGGCTCGTTTACTCGATGAATCTCTAAATAGCGTCAGTAAGAAAACCAGCCATGAGAATCAAGATAGGCTCATCCGAACGCGAACTCGCGGTATTGAACACACCTATCTAAAGTACACCTGTAATCTCCCTCTATTCTTCAGTGGTAGTGAGTTGAAGCTCGCCCTACTCACGGATAACAATCATCCCCAATGGCAATACTGGCATGATGAGCGTAACCAACAGGCTCTAGGTACTCTATTCAACGAACAACGCATGAACTTACTGGCAAAGCCTGGAGTGAAGGGAACCAGTAACGTTATCTACTCTTTTACCCATGAACATAAAAATAAGACCTTGTTCTACTCGATGATGCTACCTGAAGCTTCTCGTGAAGAGAGGCAACTGTTCTGGCACATCGGCGGTAAACGTAAAAGTTGGAAAGCGTTCAAATTCTCGGTTTTCGAATTATCCGACTCTGAGCGACAAGCCTTAGCTGAGCATTCAGATACGCTTGCTCAAAGCTCAGCGCTGCTGACTCATTGTGGTATCTTGCAAGAGATCGGTGATCACGAAAGTGCTGCCGATTATCTATTAAGTGAAAAACCACGCATTCCAAGCAGTGACCTTAATCGCTTTCGTCATCCGAGAACGGTGGTAGGGAACATTCAAAGTATCTACTTTGACTCCCAAAGTCGTCGTAAAGAACCGAGATATAGCTTTAAATCGCCTATTCAATTTACTTCGCAAGATAGTCCAACAATAAATGGACACACCGTAGATATCTCAAAACGTGGACTAAGCATTACCCTTGAGCAACCGATGGTACTCAAGATTGACGATCCTGTTGTAGTAAATTTCAATGAACTGCAACTCTATGATAAAAACTTGCCGCTAAGCACAGTGCCTTACCACGTAATTCGTGTAAGCCCGAACGGTTGCAACGTCCAATTGGTTATCACCGAAAATGCAAAAACAATGCGCACTATCGCCTTCCTCAACGGGCTTATCGATCAGAACCAAAGTAAGCTAAATAAAAAACAAGAAATACTGCCTACCGATTCACTGCTCAAATCACTGCACACTGTTTTGCTTAACAAAATGGTCAGTAATCCAATCTTCATTGATAAGCCGGGCTCAACGTTGCGTTGTAAACTCATTGGCGTGAACTTCCCACTGAATAAACATCTAGCATTACTGGCTAAACTTGGGCACAACCAAAAGTTCTCACTCGAACCTATTTTTAAAGGTCACTCTAATTCCCTATTGGCTGAACCACTCAAAAGAATTGAGGGCGCAGAGCCAAAACATCATGATGTCTATATTGCTGCGGTAAAGTTTGGTAACAAAATTCAATCTGTACATACGAAGTTGGTTAAAGACTTTGCCTCTACGAAAGAACGTATCTCGTTCATTAAGAATGCACAAGATCTGGGTGATGTGTATGTACTGCGAGTCACTACCGCACCGATCTTTAATCCATTAACCAGTTTATTCCAATCAGACTTAGCCGAGCTTGCCCGCATCAGTATGCACCAAGCGAAGAAGTTAGAGAGTGAGGTCACCGCTTTTATTGGTTATGGTGAGATAGAAGACATCACCGATGAAGTATTGATTCGATTGGAACTCTCGCACTAATACCAATCGTAGTAAATAACTGGTCACCCTAGCTGGTTAAAACGCTTGATAACTGCGTTAGAGATTTTGATAGTAGAATAACTACTTATCGAAAATCTCTGCCTTGTTCTCAAGCTTTTTCCTGCGCTATTTCTGATCACTTACTTACTGTGATTGGTATAAATAACCAGATCAACTTACCGGTTTGTCGACTTATCGGATTTAAAAATAGAAAAAGCAGGCTCGTCACCTGCTTTTTTGTATCCGTTATACCGCCCTAAATATGACTAAGGCTTCGCTTGCCAGCTGATTTTTTGCTGCTTAGCTAATACGCCTGACAAGATACAAAGCACCCCACCTAAGCCAGCATAACGCACAGCAGTTTGAGCCTGTTGTTCAACTTTCGGTTTTGCATGATAAGCAATCCCTAAACCGGCAGAACCCATCATAACCAAGTCATTGGCACCATCACCCACGGCAACGGTGTTATGCAGTTCCAGTTCATAATCTTCAGCAAGTTCTACCAAGATATCCGCTTTGGTCTGTGCGGAAACAACATCGCCTAATACTTCACCCGTCAATTTACCATTAACGATCTCTAGCGTGTTTGATTGAGCGTGGTCAAGATCAAGCGTATCTTTCAGGTAGTCTGAGAAATAAGTAAAACCACCCGATGCGATCGCCGTCTTCCAGCCAAGTTTATTAAGAGTATTCACCAGCTCAACCAAGTCTGGCATGAATGGTAATGACTGGCGCACTTGCTCTAAAATAGTTTCATCAGCGCCTTTCAGTGCTCCCACTCGTTGACGCAGGCTCTGTTCAAAGTCAAGCTCGCCTTGCATCGCGCGCTCTGTGATTTCAGAAACTAACTCTCCAACTCCTGCGAGCTTTGCTATTTCATCGATGCATTCAATTTGAATTGCTGTGGAGTCCATATCCATCACAATCAAACCTGGCTTAGATAAGTCTGGGACCTCGCTAAGGCAAGCATAATCAAGCTTCAATGCTTGTAAAATTTCTTCGTGTGCAGGGGTTAAGTTCCCTGACATCAGGGCTACTTCATAATGTCCCACCTTCCACGTATCGAGGATGGTGTTGTAGGTACCTGTGAAAAAGTCGATGTCATCGAATGATTGTGGAGATAGATACTCACCGAACACAATCCAATTGGCTTTAGATTTTGCGAGTTGAGAAGCGAAACGAGTCTCGGGGAGTCGGGTTAATAATGTCGTATGCCTTTTAATCGGCAAATATTTCTGAGCGTCCATGTGTATGATTCCTAATTAACTATGCTAAACGTTAACCTATTGCAATTTGAAAACGCAAGTCTCAATATGTCTTAATCATAACATTTGTTTATTTCAGGCTTCGTGAAACATGAATGAATCATTGTTCTCAATACGTAACGCTTTACGAGTACTAGCCCTAATTTTGTTGGCTGCTATGTTCGTGGTAACAATTAAAAACACAGTAGTGATCAGTAAAGGTAATGAGAAGATCCAAGCAAAGCAGCTGGAAACACTGACCAAACTACTGATCTCACAGGCATCACTTTCAGCCAGCAAGATGATCACTCAACAAGACCAAGAACGCCTGCTAGAGCTAACTAACCAACTGTCTCAGGATCGATTGGTATTTGATACCACCATCTACGATGCTGAGGGTATTCGACTTGCTTCGAGTGAAAAAGCGCTCTCGGTACGCGAGGTTCTTGGCTTAGATACGCCACTTTCAACGGCAAGTATTGGCAGGCAACAACTCGTTGAACCAATTTACTCTCCAGAGAATACGATCATTGGCTTTATCCGCGTGACTTTTGAAACGGGAAAAATGACAGCTATCTCTGATCATCACTACCGTAAGAGCGATCGCTACATGATCGGTATGGTTTTAATGGGGTTTGTTAGTGGCGTGATGTTCATTATGCTTATTCGTAAGAGAAAGGCTAAGTCTGGGGAAAACTGGTTGCTTAAAAATGTCAGTTCTTAACAGCTTATACCAATCACAGTAAGTAAGTGATCAGAAATAGCGCAGGAAAAAAGCTTGAGAACAAGGCGTGATTTTCTGATAAGTAGTTATTCTACAATCAAAAATCACAACGCAGTTATCGAGTGTTTTAACTAGCTAGGCTGACCAGTTATTTACTACGATTGGTATTA
>NZ_JBFRQW010000043.1:0-8351 GCF_041472735.1 Vibrio sp. 10N.261.46.E11 | reverse complement strand
TACTACGATTGGTATTAGTTTAACAAATCCAATAAAAAGCCCCGAAGCTCAGGCAGCAACGGGGCTTTTTGTTATCTGTTAACTTATTAAGCTACTGTGAGCAGCAATTACTCTTTGTCACCAAGAAGCACAGAGTCTAGTGCGATAACCATCATGTCGTTGAAAGTCGTTTGACGTTCATCAGATGTGGTTTGCTCACCGGTTTTGATGTGATCAGACACAGTACAAATAGTCAGAGCTTTTGCGCCGTATTCAGCACACACACCATAGATACCCGCCGCTTCCATCTCTACGCCGACGATACCGTACTTGTCCATGACTTCGAACATTTCAGGATCTGGCGTGTAGAACAATTCAGCCGAGAACAGGTTGCCAACTTTTACATCAACACCACGTGCTTTTGCTGCATCTTCTGCCGCACGTACCATTTTGTAGTCTGCGATAGCTGCGAAGTCGTGACCTTTAAAGCGAATACGGTTCACTTTTGAGTCAGTACATGCGCCCATGCCAATAACCACATCGCGCACTTTGATATCTTCGCTCACTGCACCACAACTACCAACACGAATGATCTTTTTAACACCAAAATCTTTGATCAGCTCAGTCGCGTAAATAGAACAAGATGGAATACCCATACCATGTCCCATTACCGAAACCTTACGACCTTTGTAAGTACCGGTGTAACCAAACATGTTACGAACGTCGCACACTTGAACCACTTCTTCTAGGAAGGTTTCAGCGATGTATTTTGCACGTAGCGGATCGCCGGGCATTAGAACTACGTCAGCAAAATCACCCATTTCAGCATTAATATGTGGAGTAGCCATTGAAAATATCCTTAATCTCAAAACAAAAAAGAAGAGAGAGGTTTCCCTCTCTCTTCGTTAACTATTATAGAAAGCTTGTACCGTGTCCCATTGGCGATGTGCCAAAGTAAGACGCTAAGCTTTGACCAATATCAGCGAAGGTATCACGACGGCCTAGAGAGCCTGCAGGAACCTTGTTACCGTAAACAATCACAGGGATATGCTCACGAGTATGATCAGTACCTGGCCATGTAGGATCACAACCGTGATCAGCAGTTAGAATAAGTACATCATCTTCTTTCATCATGTCGATGATTTCATTGATACGGCCATCGAAATACTCAAGTGCTGCAGCATAACCAGCAACATCACGGCGGTGGCCGTAAGCTGAGTCGAAATCAACGAAGTTAGTGAACACGATAGTGTTATCGCCAGCTTCATTGATCGCTTCTTTAGTCGCTTCAAATAACGCAGGGATACCTGTTGCTTTGGTTTTCTGAGTGATGCCACAACCCGCATAGATATCAGAGATCTTACCAATTGAGTGAACATTACCACCCTTCTCATCAACCAATTTCTGAAGAACTGTCGCCGCTGGTGGCTCAACAGAAAGGTCACGACGGTTACCAGTACGTTCGAACTGACCTTTACCTGGACCAATGAACGGGCGCGCAATAACACGGCCGATGTTGTAGTCTTCTAGCTCTTCGCGAGCAATCTGACAAAGGTCTAATAAGTTCTGTAGACCGAATGTCTCTTCATGACATGCGATTTGGAAAACAGAGTCTGCAGAAGTGTAGAAGATTGGCAAGCCTGTCTTCATGTGCTCTTCACCTAGGTTATCTAGGATTTCTGTACCCGATGAGTGACAGTTACCTAAGAAGCCAGATAGACCTGCACGCTCAAGGATGCGGTCAGTCAGTTCTTTTGGAAAGCTGTTCTCTTTGTCGGTGAAGTAGCCCCAGTCAAACAGTACCGGTACACCTGCGATTTCCCAGTGACCTGATGGCGTGTCTTTACCAGAAGACAGCTCAGCAGCGTGACCGTACGCGCCAATGATCTCAGCGTCTGCATCCATACCAGGAGCAAAACGGCCTGTAGACTCTTTGTGAGCCATTGCTAAACCTAGCTTAGACAGGTTTGGTAGCGTCAGAGGACCTTGACGATCTGCGTTATCTGCAAGACCTTTGTCACAATGATCTGCGATGTGACCCATAGTGTCTGAACCTACATCACCGAATTTGTCTGCATCCGCTGTTTCACCGATACCGAATGAATCTAAAACTAAAATAAATGCTCTTTTCATTTTCTTCACCAACTTATTGCTCTTTGCACCAGAACTCTGTTTATCGGCATACACTAGGTATTAGGTATGCCGATACCTGTTATTTACACGTCTTCAGAACGAATCTGACGGTAAACGTCTGGCGTTGCTGTATATTCTCCGCCCACAGTGATTGCATTTTGTAATGCTGTTGCAGCTTCTTGCCACTGTTGTTCGTTGCGAGCATGAATCATTGCTAATGGTTTATCTTCACTTGCCACTTCGCCAAGACGAATGAAGTGATCAAAACCGACTGCGTAATCAATGCTGTCAGTTGCTACGCGGCGACCACCGCCCATACCAACTACAGCCATACCAATTGCACGAGTATCCATTGCTGATACCACACCGCTTTCTAGCGCGTACACTGGTTTAACAATTTCTGCTTTTTCTAGGTAGTTATCGTAGTTCGCTACGAAGTCTGCTGGACCACCAAGGCCCGCTACCATTTTACCGAAGCACTCTGCTGCTTTACCGTTATCCAGTACTGCCATCAGTTTTTCGCGCGCTTCGTCTGAATCTTTTGCAAGGTTACCCAACACCAGCATTTCAGCACACGATGCCATCGTAATTTCTAGCAAACGTGGGTTACGGTATTCACCCGTTAAGAATTGAACCGCTTCACGTACTTCTACTGCGTTACCCGCTGAAGAAGCTAGAACTTGGTTCATGTCGGTTAGGATTGCTGTTGTCTTCGTACCTGCACCGTTTGCTACTGCAACGATCGATTTCGCTAGCTCTTCAGACGCTTCGTAAGTCGGCATGAATGCGCCTGAACCTACTTTTACATCCATCACTAGAGAATCAAGGCCAGCAGCCAGTTTCTTAGACAGGATTGAAGCCGTGATCAGCGAAATGTTATCTACGGTTGCTGTGATATCACGAGTCGCGTAAACACGCTTATCAGCCGGTGCTAGATCGCCTGTTTGACCGATGATCGCTACGCCAGCATCTTTAGTTACTTCACCGAACACATCGTTGGTTGGTGTAATGTTGTAACCAGGGATAGATTCAAGCTTATCTAGCGTACCGCCAGTGTGGCCTAAACCACGACCAGAGATCATTGGAACGAAACCGCCACATGCTGCCACCATAGGGCCAAGCATCAGAGAAGTTACGTCACCAACACCACCAGTAGAGTGTTTATCAACGATTGGGCCATCAAAGTTCATGTGGCTCCAGTCAATCACCATGCCTGAATCACGCATTGCACATGTTAATGCGATACGCTCTGGCATTGTCATTTCATTAAAGAAGATAGCCATTGCGAATGCTGCAATTTGGCCTTCAGAAACCGTGTTTTTAGCGACACCTTGAATGAAGAAGTTAATTTCTTCAGTCGTTAGGACTTCACCATCACGTTTTCTGCGAATAATTTCTTGAGGTAGATACATTAGTGCCTCCCAAACTCTAGTGAGTATGGTTTGTAGGGAAAGAGGTAATATGGAGTGACTTAACACCACTCCATCAAACAGACTTTATTGTTATACCCGATTGGGAAATTAGTATGCTGCTGGATCAGCAGTCTCGTCTGTCACTTCTAATGTATTAAGAAGGTTAGTTAGTAGGCTTGAAGCACCAAAACGGTAGTGCATGTTGTCTGCCCACTCAGCGCCTAGTAGTTCATCAGCCATTGCTAGGTATAGTGCTGCATCTTCAGCAGTACGTACGCCACCTGCTGGTTTGAAACCCACTGTTTTAGCTACGCCCATGTCACGAATAACTTCAAGCATCATGCGCGCGAACTCTGGAGTCGCGTTTACAGGCACTTTACCTGTTGAAGTTTTGATGAAGTCTGCACCTGCTTCGATACAGATTTGAGAAGCTTTCTTAATCAGTGCTTCTTCTTTCAGTTCACCTGTTTCGATGATCACTTTAAGCGTGATGTCACCACAAGCTGCTTTACACTGTTTAACTAGCTCAAAACCCACTTCTTCGTTGCCAGCAATAAGAGCACGGTATGGGAATACTACGTCAACTTCGTCTGCGCCGTACGCTACCGCTGCTTTTGTTTCAGCAACAGCAATTTCGATGTCGTCATTACCATGAGGGAAGTTAGTTACAGTCGCGATGCGTACTTCTGGAGTACCTTGCTCACGCAACGCCTTTTTAGCTGCTGGGATGAAGCGAGGGTAAATACAGATTGCAGCGGTGTTGCCAACTGCAGTCTTCGCGTCATGACAAAGTGCCACTACTTTTTCAGTCGTGTCGTCATCATTTAGCGTCGTTAGGTCCATAAGTTTAAGTGCACGTAGAGCTGCTGCTTTTAAATCGCTCATTTCTATCTCCGATCAATATATTCAAATAGTTAACTACTTCACCATCCATCCAGTATAGATGGATATTTTAGTAATGCTCAGTAGTCACAAATGAACGGACTTGGTTCCCTGAAGACTTGATAACTTTCGCTACCAATTGCAATCCTTGTCACCGCACAGTACCAGTTTGGTCTATGGCACAACAAATCAGTCATGTTGTGTCTAACATCTATAGTGTATTGCTAATATAGTGTATTGCTAATATAGCGTATTGCTAAGTTTGGCTTAATCCCAGAAGGATAACGTTCGAGCTAATCTCAATGTTACTTTCTTGCCAGCAGAGACATCCTATCCCTTTAGCTAATACATTATAGGTATCCATCAATAAATTGTAGTGCTCCTTAGAACGCAAACGGTTTGTATCTCAAAAAAACATTCTAGACCCATTTTCGACTCCAAGCATTCACTCATGCTAATGCTCAAAATCACTAGGCCCAAAAACAAAAAAGCCCCGCAGCAATTTCTTGCTACGGGGCGATATTATTATGGCGTCTATATATCGATTTCTAACTGATTAGAAAGATAAGAAGAAGCCAGCAATTGTTGCTGCCATCAGGTTAGATAGAGTACCAGCTACAACCGCTTTAACACCCATACGTGCGATGTCGTGACGACGGTTTGGAGCAATACCACCTAGACCACCTAGAAGAATCGCAATTGAAGAAAGGTTTGCGAAACCACATAGAGCGAACGAGATAATTGCTTGAGTCTTAACAGACATTACTTGACCAGTCGCTTCAACGATTTGAGCGTTTTCACCGATGTATGGTACGAAGTTTAGGTATGCAACGAATTCGTTAACAACTGTCTTCTGACCAATGAAAGAACCAGCAATAGTTGCTTCTTCCCATGGAACACCAATGATGAATGCTAACGGTGCGAAGATCCAACCTAGAAGAAGTTCTAGAGTTAGGTTTTCCATACCGAACCAACCACCGATACCACCTAGGATACCGTTGATAAGAGCGATTAGACCGATGAATGCTAGTAGCATTGCACCAACGTTAAGTGCTAGTTGTAGACCAACTGACGCACCGCCAGCAGCTGCATCGATAACGTTAGCAGGCTTGTCGTCGCCACCGTCGATGTCTGAACCTAGGTTCTCGTCAACTTCATCAGTTTCAGGCTTGATGATTTTAGCGAATAGTAGACCACCAGGTGCAGCCATGAATGACGCTGCAACTAGGTACTCTAGAGGTACACCCATAGATGCGTAACCTGCTAGTACACCACCAGCTACAGAAGCCAAACCACCACACATTACTGCGAATAGTTCAGAGTTAGTCATTTTAGGAACAAAAGGACGAACAACTAGAGGTGCTTCCGTTTGACCAACGAAGATGTTTGCAGCTGCAGACATAGACTCGGCGCGAGAAGTACCTAGAGCTTTCTGAAGACCACCACCTAGAACTTTGATTACAATTTGCATTACACCAATGTAGTAAAGTACAGAGATAAGTGCAGAGAAGAAAATCAGAGTTGGTAGTACTTGGAAAGCAAAGATGAAACCGATACCGTCAACTGAGAAGTTAACTAGGCTGCCGAATAGGAAACCAGTACCGTCTTTACCGTAGTCGATCACGTTTGCTACACCAGCAGAGAAACCTGCAAGTAGATCACGACCCCAAGGGATGTAAAGTACGAATGCACCAAGTGCGAATTGGATAGCGAAAGCGCCACCCACTGTTCTTATGTTAATAGCTTTGCGGTTGTCAGATAGTAGTACTGCGATTGCAATCAGTACGACCATACCGACTAGGCTCATAAACAGGCTCATAGTTTATGACTTCCTTATTAGTTATTTATTGGCGTGTGACAAAATGGGGCTATAAAGCGGAGGCAATTATACTCATGCGACCACTAATAAAGTAATGCCGTCCTCACACTTTAGTATAAGATTCATGTACCATTCACACGCAAATGTGAGCTAAATCACAAGCTATATGCAATTTACGCAAACGATAAACAAAAACCTTCGATTTTATTCACATATACCGAATGCGCGATGGCTATTTCGCCACACCTGCATTGCAACCGATTGCTTTGACTCTTTTCGAAGCAAATACAGTTCATTTAAGATCGTAACTAAATACTTGGAATGATTAACATTTCCTTGTTTTCCATGCATGGGCATATCCGGGGCATCCGTTTCTAATACCAGGCACTCAAGAGGCAGTTTTGAGATAGTGGTGCGTGTTTTTTGTGCTCTTGGATAAGTTATCGTTCCACCGACGCCAATATAGAAACCGAGCTTGATCCACGCCAAAGCCTGCTGATCACTTCCCGAAAAGCCGTGAATCACGCCCCCCAAAGTGAATTTGTGCTGCTTTATTAACTCAATAAGTCGATTGTAAGACTTCCTTTCATGAATGATTAACGGCAGTTCAAATGCCTTCGCGAGTTCCATTTGTTGGATGAAAAAACGCTCTTGTTTCTCCCGTGCAACATCGACAAAAAAGTCGAGACCACACTCTCCTATCGCAACACATTGACTGGTTTTTGATGAGAGTAATTGGCGAAGTTCCGAAAATTGCTCGTCATTGGCTTGCTCTAAAAAATAAGGATGAAAGCCTAATGCGTAATAAACATTAGGGTAAGATTGAGCGATTTCATCAAGCTTCCTCCAGTTACTTTGGCCAATAGAAGGGATGATTAACTTCTCGACTTGCGCCTGTTTCGCTTCTTTAACGTAACCTTCAATACCTTTATCAAGTGAAAAACCTTGCTCAAAAATGTCAAAGTCCGCATGGCAATGGGTGTCAAACAGCGGAAATTCACTTAATTCTGGTGTCATCTTCCCTACTCTCTGTTTGTTGTCCTTGAGGATCACGGCGATAAGCCACGCAGCTGCGCTTATTTTCAGGCGTTAAGCCAAGCTCTTCGCACCACTTATCGTATTTCTTAATCCAAGCTTTTATCCAACCGAACATATTAACCTCACGCTTCCGAACTCAATAACACGTATTAAAAAAGCGCCTGCCCCAACACCACGTATAGCAACACAAAGCCACACATAAGGTAAAACAACAAAACTACACATACAAATAACAATTAAGTTCAACAATCAACAAAAAAAGATAAATGTATAAATACCATTTATACATAAAGCCTAGCTAGCTATCTTGTTGAAAATCTCACCAGAACAAATAATAGACGCAATTGCCAAGGAGGCACTGATAGCAAGACGCCTAATTAAACGATGAGATCCTACATTATGAAAGCATCACTCTTAGCCCTTACAATTTCTAGCGTGTTAGCTGCACCCACTTTTGCTGCACCTTCCCAAGTTGACGTTGAGCTAGCCAACCAACAAACACTTCAGCTTATTGATGGACAAATGAAAGCTGTTGATGCTTCTGTTCAGTATAAATTAAACGAACAATATGCCAATGCCACTCCAGGCACGACGGCTAAAGTCGATGACGTAACGTACGAGAAACAATCTAACGGTACTTGGGCTGCAGTTGGTGCGGCTTCAGCGGCATTGGTTGCAGGTCTGTTAAGTAGCAGCTCAAGCTCTGATGGTACCAAAGAACATCAAATACCAACCTTGCCAGTTGAGACAACACCTGATAACGGACTGCCTATCTCTCCTTCTATATCTAATCCAATTGAACGTGAGCGCCCGATTGTTGATAAACCAATTGGCAATGCTCCTGAGTTTGGTGGTGATAGACCTGAATTAGAAGAGCCAACAAAGCCTGGTTACAATGGTATCGAATTCGACCGAGTAAGTGATTCGGTGGTCAATGTAACTAAGAATGGTGTCCCTGTTGGCTCTATGTATAACTCCGATGGCGATTGGTACTACCGAGCTATTGGTGGTGAGCCTATTCGAATTTCAAAAGACCTCATTCGTCCGATTATCGATAAGCCAATTGGCAATGCTCCTGAGTTTGGTGG
>NZ_JBFRQW010000042.1:90500-128059 GCF_041472735.1 Vibrio sp. 10N.261.46.E11 | reverse complement strand
AATCCTCCAGGGCGCACCACATTATTAGAGAAAGCCTCGTTTTTACGAGGCTTTTTTTATGTTCGCTATAAATTTGTTGCAACAATGTTAAATTCGTGGTGTTTTTAACTTGTTGTATTTAAAGTAATTCTTGATTGCTTCTTTGTTATTCTACCTTTCTCATATCAATTCTCAGAAAAGCCCCGTTTAAGTCACAGTTTAAATATCTAAAAATGACTCATTTGACAGATTTATGTGATCTGATAGGCGAATAATTAACCTTATGTGTGCGTTATCCGTAACAGAACCTTAAACAAAATTGACAAACTTTTACCAATCGAGATAATCCATGGGTCGGGATCACTATTCGCTGAAATCCTGTACGTATGTCAGGATGACGAAGAAAGGAAGCAACATGACTAATATTGGAAGCCTGCTAGGAGATGCGGCGACTCTAATGATAACGGGGATGTCCGTTGTCTTTATTTTCTTAACTATTCTAGTTTACCTCGTTCGGTTGATGTCAAAACTGGTACCAGAAGAAGTACCGGAGCCGATCGCAGCACCTAAAAAAATTCAAAAATCACAATCAAACCCTTCAGCTGTTAGCCCACAGGTAGTGGCAGCAATTTCGGCCGCGGTTCATCAATACCGTGCGTCTACTGCTAAGTAGCATTTAAAGGATTAAAAAGGAGTTTATGAGCATGTCTAAACCACTAGCTATCACAGATGTGGTACTTCGTGACGCGCACCAGTCACTATTTGCTACTCGTATGCGTATCGAAGATATGCTGCCAATTGCGGCAGAACTGGATAAAGTCGGTTACTGGTCACTTGAGACTTGGGGCGGCGCGACGTTTGATTCGTGTATCCGTTTTCTTGGCGAGGATCCATGGGAGCGTTTGCGTGAGCTGAAAAAAGCGATGCCAAACACACCAATGCAGATGCTACTGCGTGGTCAAAACCTATTGGGCTACCGTCATTACGCGGATGATGTAGTAGAAAAATTTGTTGAACGTGCCCATAAAAACGGCATGGATGTATTCCGTATCTTTGATGCGATGAATGACGTACGCAACTTTGAAAAAGCAGTGAAAGCAACGATCGACGTTGGTGGCCATGCTCAAGGTACGTTGTCTTACACAACCAGTCCGGTTCACAACTCAGATACTTGGGTTGATCTGGCTAAGCGTCTAGAAGACCTAGGTTGTCATTCACTATGTATCAAAGATATGTCAGGTTTATTAAAGCCTTATGAAGCGGAAGAGTTAATTACACGCATTAAAGCATCGTGTGATGTACCTCTAGCGCTGCATAGCCACGCGACAACGGGTCTATCAACCGCTACAGCCGTTAAAGCTGTTGAAGCTGGCATTGATATTCTAGACACCGCAATCTCCTCTATGAGCTGTACTTACGGCCATACACCAACCGAAACAGTTGTTGCTATGCTAGAAGGCACAGAGCGCGACACGAACCTTAAGCTTGACCAGATCGAACCCATCGCGGCTTACTTCCGTGACGTACGTAAAAAGTACGCGAAATGGGAAGGCCAGCTAAAAGGTGTGGATTCTCGCATCTTGATTGCTCAAGTCCCTGGCGGCATGTTAACCAATATGGAAGGCCAGCTTAAAGAGCAAGGCGCAGCCGATCGTATGGACGAAGTGCTTGAAGAGATCCCGCGCGTACGTAAAGACTTGGGTTACATTCCTTTGGTAACACCGACTTCTCAAATTGTCGGTACTCAAGCGGTTATCAACGTCTTAACCGGTGAGCGCTATAAGAGCATCACTAAAGAGACTGCGGGTCTGCTGAAAGGCGAATACGGTCAAGCTCCTGCTGAGGTTGATGCTGAACTGCAAGCGAAAGTGTTAGATGGTGCTGAGCCAATCACGTGTCGTCCTGCTGATTTACTTAAGTCTGAAATGGATACGTTAACGACTGACCTTTTAGAAAAAGCGAAATTAGATGGTATTTCACTCGCTGAAGATACCGTTGATGATGTACTGACGTATGCACTGTTCCCACAAGTGGGTCTTAAGTTCCTTAAAAACCGTCACAACCCTGAAGCGTTTGAACCTGTACCAACGGCTGAAGCTGCAACTCCTGTTACGGCTGCACCACAACCTGCTGCTGGCGGCATTGAGAGCTACAGCGTGAAGGTGGATGGTCAAGTTTATGATGTTGAAGTTGGCCCTCAAGGTGAGCTGACATCGGTATCTCCATCAGCGAAGCCAGCACAAGCGGCTCAAGTAGCACCTGCTGCGGCTTCTGATGCAGAAGCGGTTCCAGCTCCATTAGCCGGCAACATCTTTAAAGTCATCGTTCAGGCGGGTGCTGAGGTTGCTGAAGGCGACGTTCTGCTTATCCTAGAAGCGATGAAGATGGAAACGGAAGTTCGTGCTGCTCGTGGTGGTATCGTTCAAGAACTGAATGTTAAAGAAGGCGATGCAGTTACTGTAGGCGCTCCACTACTAAGCTTAGCGTAAGGGAGTACCATGGAAGGATTGATGACCTTATGGTCTGAAACAGGGATTGCTAACTTTGAGTTCGGCCAGATCTGTATGATGTTGGTTGGTTGCTCACTGTTGTTTTTGGCAATTCGCAAAGGGTTTGAACCTTTACTGCTGTTACCTATTGGTTTTGGTGCTGTATTAGCCAATATTCCCAATGCTGGATTCACGGATCCCGGTGGTTTGCTTTACTACGTTTACTACATTGGTATTGAAACTGGCATTTTTCCACTGCTGATCTTTATGGGTGTTGGAGCGATGACGGACTTTGGTGCGTTGATTGCTAACCCTAAAACACTGTGGCTCGGGGCTGCTGCTCAGTTTGGTATATTCGCAACGCTATTTGGCGCGATCTTGCTGAACTATGTACCAGGAATGGAGTTCTCAATGGCAGATGCTTCGTCAATTGCGATCATTGGTGGTGCCGATGGCCCAACCGCGATCTTTTTGGCGAGCAAGCTATCTCCTGATCTATTAGGTGCGATTGCGGTAGCGGCGTATAGCTACATGGCTTTAGTTCCTATTATTCAGCCACCAATCATGAAAGCGTTAACGTCTCCTGAAGAACGCCAAATTAAGATGGCTCAACTTCGTCATGTAAGCAAAGCTGAGAAGATCCTTTTCCCGCTAGCTGTACTGCTTATGACGATTTTGTTCCTACCATCAGCAACCCCTCTAGTAGGTATGTTCTGTTTGGGTAACTTAATGCGCGAAGCGGGTGTGGTTGATCGTCTTTCAAAAACAGCCCAAAACGAACTGATTAACGTTGTGACTATTTTCCTTGGCCTAGGTGTTGGCTCTAAGCTTCAAGCGGATACGTTCTTGAACTTAGAGACGCTAGGTATCCTTGGGTTAGGTGCGGTCGCATTCAGTATTGGTACGGCTGGTGGTGTATTGATGGCGAAGCTGCTGAACCGCTTCTCGAAAGAAGACATTAACCCGCTGATTGGCGCCGCTGGTGTATCAGCGGTTCCGATGGCGGCTCGTGTTGTGAATAAGGTTGGACTTGAGGCAAACCCTCAGAACTTCCTGTTGATGCATGCGATGGGTCCGAACGTAGCGGGTGTACTTGGTAGTGCCGTTGCTGCGGGTATCCTATTAGCTCTCGTAGGTTAATGAGTTATTTGGCTATGCTGTTCGTTACGTTAATTGGTCGTCAATTTACGCATGAGCGGTTAACTTCGCCTTATTAAATGGTTTATAGTCAAAGGGATGCTTTCGCATCCCTTTCTTTTTATTAATTAGGGTGCTTACTCATCAGGGCTTCTATCAATCAAGGAAATGTGGAAATGGAAAATAAACAGATTGCGATTACTCAATTCGGCGGCGTCGAAAACCTCAGTATTCAAACCAGTGCTATTCCTGAGCCTAAGGTCGGAGAAGTGCTGGTTAAAGTTTCCTTTTCGGGCATTAATCCTATTGATGTGAAAACCCGTGCTGGCCTTGGTTGGGCGGCAGCACAAAACAAAGACAACCTTCCTTGGGTTCCTGGTTACGATATTTCAGGGCAAATTGTCACGCTAGGCGAACAGGCAGAGCGTTTTACTGTTGGTGATAACGTAGCCGGCTTTATTGGTTTTCCCCTGCAAGGTGGCGGTTATAGCCAGTATGTGTGTGTTCCAGAAGTCGCATTAAGTATGGTCCCAGACTCGGTTGCGTTAGAAGCGGCTGCAGCTTTACCACTCGCTAGCCAAACCGCAGCACAAGCGCTTAACAAAGCGGAAGTGAAAGAGGGCGATCGCGTACTCATCTTAGCGGGCGCCGGTGGCGTTGGTCATCTTGCGGTTCAAATCGCAGTGGCTGCAAAAGCTGAGGTTTACACGACCTGCAGCGAAGCCAACCTTGATTACCTTGCTACGTTAGGCGCTCATGCTATTAACTATAAATTTGCGCCAGCATCGGAAAGAGTCTCTGATGTTGATGTACTGATTGATTTAGTGGGTGGTGATACCGCGCTTGATGCGTTGAAGTGTTTGAAAGATGGTGCGAGAGTGGTAACGGTGCCTACGCTGTCTGCTGAATTAATTTGCGAGAAAGCGACATTATTGGGTTTCACCGCTTCAGGTATGCTCGTTGAGCCAAATCCAGAGCAAATGGACACTATGCTTTACATGGTTAGCGTAGGATTGCTCAAAACAGAAATTCAAACTATCTACCCGTTAGATGAAGCACAGTCGGCGCATCGACAGGTTGAAACCGGACACACCAGAGGCAAGGTACTACTTAAAATGCAAGAAGGTTAATATGCAGTGCTAGAGTTCTTTAATTCTCTTTTTGAAAACATAGCGTTGTGGTTTTCTGACTCGGCGCTGTGGGTGCTCTTCATTAGTGGCTTCTTGAGTGCCACATTGTTACCAGGGGGCTCAGAAGCAAGCCTTGTGGCAGCATTGAGCTTAGATCAGCTCTCAACATCATCGATCATTCTTCTGGCGACACTCGGTAATACTTTAGGCGGGCTGACCAACTATTGGATTGGTTTGTGGCTGCCTAATCGAACTCAATCTGAAAAGCATGGTCATAAGGCTATGGCTTGGCTGAGCCGCTATGGCTATTGGACACTGTTATTCAGTTGGTTGCCGATCATTGGTGACCCTTTGTGCTTAGCCGCGGGTTGGTTAAGAATGAAATTTATTCCTAGCGTTATTTTGATAGCGATTGGCAAAGCCGCTCGCTACAGCTTACTTGCTGCTATCTACTTCGGTTTTTTCTAAGGAGAACCTATGAAAAAGGTTTTACTTGGTACATTTTCTCTTATCGCCATTGCAGGCTGTTCTTACAATGTACCTAGCTCAACACCCTTCTTTTCCTCGCTACCTGAAGGTGTCACTCTGTTAGAAGAGGTTAAGCCTTCTAAAGATAAAGTGGTGATCCCTTACACCAAATATCAGCTTGAAAACGGCCTGACAGTGATTCTTTCCCCTGATGATTCTGATCCTCTTGTGCATGTGGATGTGACTTATCACGTAGGCTCTGCTCGTGAAGAGATAGGTAAATCGGGCTTTGCTCATTTCTTCGAACACATGATGTTCCAAGGCTCTGAGAACGTCGGTGACCAGCAGCACTTTAAGATCATTACCGAGGCGGGTGGCTCGTTAAACGGCACGACTAACCGTGACCGTACTAACTACTTTGAAACCGTTCCATCTAACCAACTTGAGAAAATGTTGTGGTTAGAATCAGACCGAATGGGTTTCTTATTGGATGCGGTTTCTCAGAAGAAATTCGAAGTTCAAAGAGGCACGGTTAAAAACGAACGTGCTCAAAGTTACGAAAACCGTCCTTATGGTTTGATGTGGGAACGCATGGGTGAAGCGCTTTACCCTGAAGGTCACCCTTATTCATGGCAACCAATCGGTTATGTGGAAGATCTAGACCGTGTTGATGTGAATGACCTTAAGGCGTTCTTCCTGCGCTGGTACGGCCCAAATAATGCGGTACTGACTATCGGTGGTGATATCGACGTTGATGACACACTAGAGTGGGTCAATAAGTACTTTGGCCCAATCCCTCAAGGTCCGGAAGTTAAGTCTGCTGAGAAGCAACCAGCCGTGCTAACAGAAGATAAGTACATCACCTTAGAAGATAATATTCGTCAGCCGATGGTGCTTGTTGGTTGGCCAACAACGTATCGCGGTGAAGAGACACAAGCTTCACTGAATGCACTGTCTAATGTATTGGGTTCGGGTACTAACAGCTACCTGTATCAAAATCTCGTAAAAACACAGAAAGCAGTGAGTGCAGGCTCTTTCCACGATTGTGCTGAGCTCGCTTGTACTATGTATGTCTATGCGATGGGTGACTCAGGTGAAAAAGGGGATTTGACGGTTCTTAATAAAGAACTGATGGATACCTTAGAACAATTCTCGAAAGAAGGCGTTGAACAAGAACGTTTAGACCAGATTACCGGTATGGCTGAAGCGAATGCGGTGTTTGCACTGCAAAGTGTTAGAGGCAAGGTTTCACAGCTCGCGTCAAATCAAACCTTCTATGACCAGCCTGATCGTATTGAATCACAACTCGATCAAATCCGATCTATTACCCCTGAAAGCGTAAGCAAGGCGTACCGAGAATTTATCGAAGGTAAGCACAAGGTTACCTTGAGTGTGGTTCCTAAGAAAAAACTCGACTTAGCGGTTCGCGAGGCTACATTTAGCACTCCTGCTCGTACCCTTCCTGAATACAGCAAGGTGACAGAAGACCAACTGGATTTCAGAAAAGCACCGAACACCTTTGATCGTAGCGTGATGCCAGAAGTGAACTTTGGTGTTGAAGCGACCATGCCTGAGTTGTATCGCATGCACTTTGAAAACGGCACTGACTTGATTGGTACCGTGACCAGTGAAACACCGACAGTACAGCTACAAATTCAACTGCCTGCAGGCGAACGCTATGTTCGTAAAGGGCAAGAAGGCTTAGCGAACTTAACGGCTTCTATGATGGAAGAAGGCTCAACCAAACGAACCGTTGAAGAGTTACAAGCGACCTTAGATAAACTTGGTAGCAGCGTGAGCATTAGTGCGGGCAGCTACACCACAGATATTTCAGTTTCTACGCTCGAGAAAAACCTGCCTCAAACCTTAGCGATCGTGCAAGAGGTTCTGTTTGAGCCTAAGTTTGATGAGCAAGACTTCGAGCGTGTTAAGAAACAGATGCTAGAAGGCGTTGTGTATCAGCACCAACAACCAAGCTGGATGGCGTCTCAAGCAACCCGTGAAGTACTGTTTGGTGACACTGTTTTTGCTCGAGCGAGCGATGGGACTAAAGCATCTCTATCGAAACTCACTCTAGACGATGTGAAAAAATTCTATGACCAACACTACACACCTGAAGGTGCCAATATTGTTGTTGTGGGAGACATCTCGAAGAAAGAGGTTGGAAAACAGCTACAATTCTTTGAAGAGTGGCAAGGCGATGCGGCACCACTAACGCGTCCGCAGATCGTCAAAGAGCTTTCAGGTCAGAACCTGTATTTGGTCGACAAACCGGGTGCGCCGCAAAGCATTGTTCGCTTAGTGCGTAAAGGCCTGCCATTTGATGCGACCGGTGAATTGTATTTGAGCCAGTTAGCTAACTTTAACTTAGCGGGTAACTTCAATAGCCGTATCAACCAGAACTTGCGTGAAGACAAAGCCTACACTTACGGTGCAAGCGGTTACTTTGCGAGTACTCGTGAAACCGGTGCGGTAGTGTTTAGTGCTCAAGTTAGAGCCAATGCAACGGTTCCATCGATTCAAGAGTTTATTGCTGAGCTGAATGAATTTAGTCAGAGTGGATTAACTGACGAAGAGGTGAAATTTATGCGCCTTGCCGTCGGTCAACAAGATGCGCTTAAATACGAAACGCCAAGTCAAAAGGCTGGGTTGCTGAGTAATATTGTCGCATTGAGTCTTGATGAAGATTACCTACAACAGCGTAATCAGATAGTTGAAACGGTTTCAAAAGAGACCTTAAACGAGCTATCGAAGAAATGGTTCGACCCGAATGATTATCAAATAATCGTTGTTGGTGACGCAACTTCGCTTCGCCCACAATTAGAAAAGTTAGATATTCCAATAGAAGAGCTTGAAATCATTCGTTAGAGTACACATTAAAGGGGGAGGGAAGAGACTCTACTTTTCTCCTCCAACCTAATTTATGATAGTTCTAATCAGAACAATATAAGATAAGTGAACTGAATTTTGACTGATTTTGCTGCGCGACTAAAGCAAGTTGCAACCAACCCGAAGACCTTCTCTCAATTCGGTCGTGGTGTTGAAAGGGAAACATTACGCTACACGGAAGATGGGCACCTTGCTACTGGGCCGCACCCTGAGGCTTTGGGATCTGCGTTGATGAACGAATGGGTAACGACCGATTTCTCTGAGTCGCTACTGGAATTTATCACGCCTGTTTCTAACGATGTTCCGACGCTTTTGAATCAGTTGTCTGATATCCATCACTTCACGCAAACCAAGTTAGATGGCGAAAAGCTATGGCCGCTTTCTATGCCTTGTTATGTGGGGAGTGAAGATTACATTCAACTAGCGCAATACGGCACCTCTAACAACGGTAAGATGAAGACGCTATATCGTGAAGGCTTAAAGCGCCGTTACGGTAGCTTGATGCAGATTATCTCTGGTGTTCACTTCAACTTCTCTTTCCCAGAAAGCTTTTGGGATAGCCTGTTTGGAGAGCAAACAGAAGAAGCGCGTTGTGAAGCTAAGTCAGATGCTTACTTCGGTTTGATTCGTAACTACTACCGCTTTGGTTGGTTAATCCCATACTTCTTCGGTGCTTCACCTGCACTGTGTTCTTCTTTCATCAAAGGAAGAGAAACCAACCTACCTTTCGAAAAGGTTGGTGAGACACTGTATCTACCAAAAGCAACGGCGCTGCGCCTGAGTGATCTTGGTTACACGAACAGTGCGCAAAGTGTATTGAAGATTGGCTTCAACAGCCTAGGCCAGTACCTTGAAGGTTTGAATCAAGCGATTCGTACGCCATCAGAAGAATTCGCCGAGATCGGCACTAAGGTTGATGGTGAATACCGTCAGCTAAATAGCAACGTACTGCAAATTGAGAATGAGCTTTACGCTCCAATCCGTCCTAAGCGTGTCGCGAAAAGTGGTGAAAAACCATCGGAAGCACTGGCTCGTGCTGGTGTTGAGTACATCGAGGTTCGTTCTTTGGACGTAAACCCATTCAGCTCAATTGGTATCAATGAGCAACAAGTTCGCTTCCTCGATCTATTCTTAACTTGGAGTGTTTTATCTGACTCTGCTGAGATGGATAACTGCGAACTTGAATGCTGGCGCGATAACTGGAACAAGGTGATCTTAGAAGGTCGTCAGGTTGGTTTAGAGCTCAAGATTGGTTGTGATGGCGAGAGACTGTCTCTGCAAGATTGGGCTAAACGCGTATTCAAAGATCTTCGTGTTATCGCTGAGTTGATGGACTCAGAACAAGGCGGTCGTGCATACCAAGAAACCTGCGATACGCTTGAAGCTTGGATTGATAACCCAGAGCTGACCATTTCTGGCCAGTTGTTAGAAGAGACAAAGAAATCAGGTGGCTTGGGTAAAGTGGGCTGTGCGTTAGGAAAAGCGTACGCTCAGCAACACAAAGCACACCAATATAAAGTTTACTCAGCTGAGTTGATGGAAGCAGAAGTGCAACGCTCCGTGATTGCTCAAAAGCAAAGTGAAGAAGCAAGCACTCAAGATTTTGATAGCTTCTTAACGGATTATTTTTCGTATTTAAAAGCATAGCGAGACTTTGGTGGAAAGGAAGCAAGCCTTATTAGGTCAGCCTACTCGAGTGAGTAGCAAATGGTTACCTGTATTGACTGTTGGTGTTGTCTCTAGCCTTTTGGTTGGCTGTGCAACGCCACCACCTAAGCAACAAGATAATATATGTAGTATCTTCAGAGAGCACCCTTCTTGGTATGAAGATGCGCTCGATATGCAAGAAGAATGGGGCACGCCGATTAACGTAGCGATGGCTTTTGTGAAGCAAGAGAGCAGCTTTCGTCATGATGCACGCCCACCCAAAGATTACATTCTTGGCTTTATTCCGTGGGGACGTGTAAGCAGTGCTTACGGTTACGCACAAGCTCAAGACCCTGCTTGGGAAGACTTCCAGAAAGCGACCAATAATGGTGGTTCAAGAACCAATTTTGATGATGCTCTGATGTTTATTGGCTGGTATACCAGCGAGACGCGTCGTCAATTGGGTATCTCACTGTGGGACCCGTATAACCAATATTTGGCTTATCATGAGGGTCGTGGTGGTTATAAACGCAAGTCATACAACAGCAAGCCATCGCTGATTAAGGTGGCGCGAAAAGTTGAACAGCAAGCAAAAGATTATGGATGGCAGCTGAAACAGTGCCGCAAAGAACTAGAAGACAATCGAAGCTGGTTTTTCTAAAGCCAGCCGTCATGGAGAAGAGCAATGCCTTTATTAGATAGTTTCACTGTTGATCACACTCGCATGAACGCACCTGCCGTTCGTGTTGCTAAAACAATGCAAACCCCAAAAGGGGATACCATCACTGTGTTTGACCTGCGTTTCACTGCGCCAAACAAAGATATCCTATCTGAGAGAGGTATTCATACTCTCGAGCACCTATACGCTGGGTTTATGCGTGCTCACCTCAATGGCTCTGCGGTTGAGATCATTGATATTTCACCTATGGGTTGTCGTACAGGTTTCTATATGAGCTTGATTGGTACACCTTCAGAGCAGCAAGTGGCTGACGCTTGGTTAGCAGCGATGCAAGACGTACTGAAAGTTGAGAACCAGAATAAGATCCCTGAACTGAACGAATACCAGTGTGGTACCGCAGCAATGCACTCTTTGGATGAAGCGAAAGAGATCGCGAATGCGATCATCGCTGCAGGCATCTCTGTAAACAAGAATGATGAACTGGCACTGCCAGAGTCTATGCTGCAAGAGCTTAAAATCGACTAATCACTTTTCACCTTGAGTGTGGTGAGTTAGATGTTAAAAGGCCCGATTCAATGAATCGGGCCTTTTGTTTATGTGATATTCAGTGATAACTCAGTTAGCCGTTCACGATCTGTGGGAACACACGCACCAGCTTGATACGGTTCTCTTCGAGTTCAACGATTTCCATTGGGTGGCTGGCAACCTGAACACTCAGGTGACTCTCGGGAATATCTTCAAGATGTTCTAGTATCAAACCATTAAGCGTTCTTGGGCCATCGGTAGGCAGTGCCCACTGCAACCCTTTGTTAATGTCTCGGATGTTGGCGCTGCCTTCAATCAAGAAGCTACCATCGCTTTGCGGTGTGATCTCTTCAGATAAACTTGGTGCGATTGAAGTCGTAAATTCGCCCACGATCTCTTCGAGAATATCTTCGAGGGTAACCAAACCGTTAATATCGCCATACTCATCAACAATCAAACCGATACGCTGTTTGTTGCGTTGGAATTTAAGCAGTTGGGTGTTAAGCGGCGTCGCTTCCGGAATAAAGTAGATCTCATCTGCAGCACGCAGCAGGGTCTCTTTATTGAATTCGTTCTTTTCGAGCATCAAGCGATAAGCTTCACGCAGCCTCAGCATGCCAACCACTTCATCTATCTGATCACGGTACAACACGATGCGACCATGAGGTGAATGAGTGAGCTGACGCACGATCGATTTCCAATCATCATTGATGTCGATACCGGTGATCTCGTTACGTGGCACCATTATGTCATTCACGGTGACGTGTTCTAAATCGAGAATAGACACCAACATATCTTGGTGACGCTGTGGTATTAGGTTACCCGCTTCATTTACTACCGTTCTGAGTTCTTCTGAGCTTAGATGATCGGTTGCATCGTGACTGGCTTTTACACCTAAGATACGAATGAAGCCATTGGTAATAAAGTTGACCAAGATAACCAATGGAGATAGCACCTTCATCAGTATTATTAATAGAATACTGCTGGCGAAAGAAACTCGTTCAGGGAAAAGAGAAGCGATGGTTTTTGGTGTCACCTCAGCAAACACTAGGATCACTAGGGTCAGGGCTCCGGTTGCGATTGCAACGCCGATATCTCCGTAGATACGCATACCAAGAATAGTCGCGATCGCGGATGCAAGAATATTGACGAGATTGTTGCCGATGAGAATAAGGCCAATCAATCTGTCTGGGCGACTCAGGAGTTTTTCTACGCGTTTGGCTCCTTTATGACCCGTATTGGCCAAGTGCTTTAAACGGTAGCGGTTCAAGGACATCATGCCCGTTTCGGAACCAGAGAAATAACCAGAAATTACAATGAGACACGCGAGTAGCGCAAATAAGATACCCGTTGATATGTCGTCCAAAACTATTCTTTTCCTTTTTGTGCATCTTGATTAATTTATGACCGAACATGGTCGAGATGTCAATTGAATGTATCGTACTCAATATTTTAAAGGCAAGGTGCGTGAAACCTTGCCTTCGTTATACAGACTAACTCAGGATTATTTCCTGAACGAAGCGGCTACCGAAGTAAGCTAATGTGAGCATGGTGGCACCCGCAAGGGCAAACCATGTGACTTTTTGCCCACGCCAACCTTTCTGATAGTGACCCCAAAGAAGGATGGAATAGATAATCCAAGCGATAAAAGACAATACCGCTTTATGTGCTTTACCTTGAGCAAACATATCTTGTACGAAGATAAGTCCAGTTAATAAAGTACCTGTTAACAAACCATTACCGATTAAAATGATCTTGAAAAGCTGTCTTTCCACCATCATTAAAGGAGGTAGGTTAGGGTTTATCACTAAGGCTTTTTTCTTTTTAAGTTTGTGATCTAGCCACGCGAGTTGCATAGCGTATAGCGCACCGATGGTAAGTGTCGCGTATGAGAACAGAGCTAAAGATATGTGTAGCAACAGCTTCGGGTCATTCTCTAAGTGTTTGATGAAGGTACTAGGAAGAAAAGTGGCAGCCATTAGATTTAGAGCAGCGAAGCTATAAACAACAGGTAAGATGAACCACAAACGTGTTTTGAGCATAGCACCGCTCATGACCACAGATATGATTAAACTGATTAAAGAAGCAACGTTTAAGATACTGAGGTTTTGACCACTGGCATTAAAGATTAAATCGCCAAGCAACCAAGCATGGAAAGCTAAAGCAAGTAATGCGCTGATAAACACCGTTTTTACACGGATTCCTGTTTGGTGCACGAGACCTGGAATGATCGTGAAAATCGCCATTGTATAAAGAAAGGCTGCTGCGATCGCAATAAGACTGTCCATGGTATCCATTTAAATGATTACTAATTGGCGAATTATACCTCGCATCGCTCTTTGGGGCTATGGTGAACCTCATTCAATTCCAAGTGAATAATGTCTCACATCACATGCGTGGATGATTAACGCTCCACAACGGGTATGACTCTAATCCGCGCTAATGTATACTCACAGTAATAGTCGCAGTTTTGAGCGAAGAGAAAACTATGTTTGATAATTTAACGGATCGTCTATCCAAAACGCTGAAAAACATCAGCGGTAAAGGTCGCCTGACCGAAGACAATATTAAAGAGACGCTGCGTGAAGTACGTATGGCGCTACTTGAAGCCGACGTCGCACTGCCAGTTGTCCGCGATTTTGTTAAGCGCGTAAAAGAAGGCGCTGTGGGTGTCGAGGTTTCTAAATCTCTAACACCTGGTCAAGAATTCATTAAGATCGTTCAAGCTGAACTTGAAGCTGTGATGGGGGAGTCTAACGAGGCTCTTGACCTAGCAGCACAACCGCCAGCAGTTATCTTAATGGCGGGTCTACAAGGTGCGGGTAAAACCACATCGGTAGGTAAGTTATCTAAGCTCCTGACTGAGCGTGATAAGAAGAAAGTTTTGGTTGTGTCTGCCGACGTTTACCGTCCAGCCGCGATCAAACAGCTTGAAACCTTAGCAAGCGATGTTGGTGTCGACTTCTTCCCATCTTCAGCTGACCAAAAGCCTCTTGATATTGCAAACGCTGCAATCGGCCACGCGAAGAAGAAATTCTACGATGTGCTAATTGTCGATACTGCCGGTCGTTTGGCTATCGATGAAGAGATGATGGGCGAAATCAAAGAGCTTCATACTGCCATTAAACCAGTAGAGACGCTGTTCGTTGTTGATGCTATGACAGGTCAAGATGCTGCGAATACTGCAAAAGCCTTTGGCGATACGCTACCACTAACCGGTGTTATCTTAACTAAAGTGGATGGTGACGCGCGTGGTGGTGCTGCACTGTCTGTTCGTCACATCACAGGTAAGCCGATTAAATTCTTAGGTGTTGGTGAAAAGACTGACGCATTAGAACCATTCCACCCAGATCGTGTTGCTTCTCGCATCTTAGGTATGGGCGACGTACTGTCTCTTATTGAAGACCTACAGAAAAACGTTGATACCGAGAAAGCAGAGAAACTGGCTAAGAAGTTCAAAGAGAAGAAAGGCTTTGACCTTGAAGACTTCCGTGAGCAACTTGGTCAGATGAAAAACATGGGCGGCATGATGGGCATGATGGATAAGCTTCCAGGCATGTCTCAGCTACCAGACAACGTTAAAGATAAAGTTGATGACAAGATGTTCAAGCAAATGGAAGCGATCATCAACTCTATGACAATGAAAGAGCGTCAGCGCCCAGACCTAATCAAAGGCTCACGCAAAAAGCGTATTGCTGCAGGTTCTGGTACGCAAGTACAAGATGTAAACCGTATGCTTAAACAGTTCACTCAAATGCAGAAGATGATGAAGAAAATGCAGAAAGGTGGAATGAAAGGCATGATGCGCAACATGCAAGGCATGATGGGCGGCGGTGGAGGTATGGGCGGAATGGGTGGTGGTTTTAACCCGTTTGGCCGATAATCTACAAATGTAAGCTTTAGCTACGTTACTTTTCATAGTGTTAGCCGTGTCACAGAAAGTGAGCGGTGGCTATGTTGGTGAAAAAATAGCTAAAGCCCTTGCATTACCCCGGAATAAGAGTAAAATTCCGGGGCTTTAATTTGGCACGAGACCCCAAGCTATTTACTTATACTTGGGGTTAATTATTTTATTAAGAAAGCAAAGAGGACGACATGGTAACCATTCGTTTGGCACGTCACGGTGCAAAGAAGCGCCCATTTTATCAAATCGTAGTTGCGGATAGCCGTAACGCTGCAACTGGCCGTTTCATCGAGAAAGTAGGTTTCTTTAACCCTACTGCTAAAGGTCAAGAAGAAGGTCTACGTCTAGACCTAGATCGTGTTAACCACTGGGTTGGTCAAGGCGCATCTCTATCTGACCGCGTAGCTAAGCTAGTTAAAGACGCTCAAAAAGCGGCTTAATTCTTTTTTAAAAAGAGAAATAGCTTATGTCGATGAAGGGTAAAGAAACGATGAGCGAGCAAAACGAAAGAATTGTTATGGGTAAACTTGGGTCTACCTATGGTATTCGTGGCTGGCTTAAAGTGTTCTCCTACACAGACAATGCTGAAAGCATATTTGATTACAGTCCTTGGTATTTAAAGCTAAAGGGCGAGTGGGTTGAGTATAAAGTTGAAAGCTGGAAACGTCATGGCCAAGGTTATGTATGTAAGCTAGCGGGATTAGATGTACGTGAAGACGCGCAACTGATGACCAACTTTGAAATTGCTATTGACCCTGCTTCATTACCTGAATTGTCAGAAGATGAATTCTACTGGCGCGAATTGTTCGGTATGCAAGTTTTTACCACTAAAGGTTACAACCTTGGTGAGGTCACTGACCTATTAGAAACTGGCTCGAACGATGTTCTAGTAATAAAAGCAAATCTTAAAGATGCTTTTGGCCAAAAGGAACGGTTAATCCCGTACCTTGAAGAGCAAGTGATCAAGAAAGTTGATCGCGAAGCTCGCCGGATCGAAGTTGACTGGGATCCTGGATTCTAACTCCAAATTACAGAGCGAGAGAACACATGTGGGTTGGCATTATTAGCCTTTTTCCTGAAATGTTCCGTTCTGTTACTGATTTTGGAGTAACAGGTCAAGCGGTTAAAAAAGGTCTTTTATCTATTGAGACATGGAATCCTCGTGATTTCACTCATGATAAACATCGCACTGTTGATGACAGACCTTACGGTGGTGGTCCTGGCATGTTAATGATGGTTCAGCCTTTGCGCGATGCTATCCAAACAGCTAAACAGGCAGCACCGGGAAAGACGAAAGTTATCTACCTTTCACCTCAAGGCCGTAAACTCGACCAACAAGGTGTTGAAGAGCTGGCAACAAACGAGAACTTGCTTCTTATTTGTGGTCGCTATGAAGGGGTAGATGAGCGCATCATTCAATCTGAAGTCGACGAAGAATGGTCGATTGGAGATTTTGTGATGACGGGTGGTGAACTGCCAGCCATGACGCTGATTGATTCAGTATCTCGGTTTGTTCCGGGTGTACTTGGAGATTTCGCTTCAGCAGAAGAAGATTCTTTTGCAAATGGTTTGCTAGATTGTCCCCATTATACGCGCCCTGAGGTGCTAGACGATAAAGATGTGCCATCGGTACTCAAGTCTGGAAACCATAAGGACATTCGTCTCTGGCGATTGAAACAATCGTTGGGCCGAACTTGGCTAAGAAGACCAGAGCTCCTGGAAAACCTAGCTCTGACTGACGAACAGGAACAATTACTGGCTGAATTCATTAAAGAGCAACGCTCTTAACGAAAAGCAAGCAGTAACCTATTAAATTTAGTATCAGTTTATTCTAGGAATTTATACAAATGAGCAACATCATCAAGGCTCTTGAAGAAGAGCAACTAAAATCAGACCTTCCTAAATTCGCACCAGGTGACACTGTTGTAGTTAAGGTTAAGGTAAAAGAAGGTGACCGTGAGCGTCTACAGGCTTTCGAAGGCGTTGTAATCGCTATTCGTAACCGTGGTCTACACTCTGCATTCACAGTTCGTAAGATCTCGAACGGTGAAGGCGTAGAGCGTGCGTTCCAAACTCACTCTCCAATGGTTGATAGCATCGAAGTTAAACGCCGTGGTGCAGTACGTCGTGCCAAGTTGTACTACCTACGTGAGCGTTCTGGTAAGTCAGCTCGTATTAAAGAGAAGCTTACTAAGAAGTAATTCTTTTTGCATTCTATCGATAAAAGCGGAGCCATTTGGCTCCGCTTTTTTGTGTCTGCTATTTAGAGTCTCACAGGTAAGAGATCCCCAACTCGCTCGTTCCTCACTCTTGAGAATAACGAATGGGTAACCGGAATCTGGCATTGGGTGATGAAGATTTATTGAGGTAGAGACCCAGTAGGAAGGCTGTGGCTAATAGAATCCCGTAGGGACAGTAACCGTCATTCCCTAGACTGTGAAGGAAGGAGTAGGGAATTTCTAGTAGCGCCGTGTTATAGGCAATAAAAAAGGATTGACGTTAAACGCCAATCCTTCAAATGCTATTCGCTATTCGCTATTCGCTATTCGCCTAGTGCGGGTCTTCTGACCAACCATCGCTATCTGACATGTCTGGTGCGCCAGCGATGCTGTTCTCTTCGTCTGCCCATTCACCGAAATCAATCATCTGACATTGCTTGCTGCAAAACGGGCGATGTGGGCTTTGTTCACCCCATTCAACGTCAGTATTACATTGAGGGCATTTAACGATGGTGATTTTGTTTGACATAGTGATTCTTAATTTGTGAGGCGTAATAATAGTGAGTTTAGGCTCGAGTGAGGACTCAAGCCAAACTATAAAAGGAAATGAATTAGCTGCAGATAGCCAACTCAAATTCAATATCTTGAGTACAGGCTTGCCCAGTTTCAAAGCTCATAAATTTAATAGCGAAACGGTTTTTATGTCCCGAGATCATCGGGTAGGCACCGTACTGCATTGGAATTGATAGGCGAAGGATATTCGCTTCATCAGCATCGCTTTGGAAGAAACCTGTACGAGCGATCTGATCCTTAAAGTGACCAGTCTCTCTGGTGAGCTTCAACCATAGTGTTAGCGCTTCATACAGAGGCTGTAGGCTATCCATCCATGTCTTAGCATCTCTAACTCTCTTATCAAGAGGAAGATGAAGCCAATAATGTAGAGCCGGTAAATCAAAGCAACATGAGCCACCTGGCAAGTTAAAGCGTTGACGAATGGCGCTAAGGAAGCGGTCTTCCTTTAATGATTGCCCAAAACGTTCCGCCTGCATCAGTTCACGATAGATATGACTAATATCATTGAGCAATGATGTCAGCATCTCTTGATCGACACCTTCAACATCTAACCAACTTTTATAGGTTACACGCTGTTTTTCAATATCTTTTGCGAGTTCGCTCTTAAGTTGTATCTGTTCGAATATTTCAATCAGATCAAAGATAGAACGGAAAAAGAGTTGATACTGTTGAGCATCGGAAAATGCAGAAGACAAGTGTAACTGCCTCAAGAGTGATTCAACTCTTAAGTAGATGCGTGTTTTCTCATTTAGAGGATGTTCAAATTTGTGGGTGATCATCGAGCAAACCTTCATTCAACATTGTTCTATTCTGACCCATCTACTGCACTGATTGCCAGATACTTTTGATGTAAATCTGTGATTTGAGGCAAAAGTTTTTGGTTTTGAGTATGGTTTTTAATCACGTCATCTGCAACTGCTAAGCGCTGTTCTCTTGATGCCTGTGATTTTAAAATTGATTCAACTTGTTCCCTAGAAACATTATCGCGACTCATCGTACGTTCTATTTGCACTTCTACCGGCACATCAACGATTAATACGCGATCGGTCATGCCTTGCATTTGGTTTTCAACCAATAGCGGTGCGACTAATAAAGCATAAGGGGATGTGACTTTAGACAGGTCACTGTCAATTTTGTCGCGGATCATAGGGTGAAGCAGTTCATTGAGCCATTGTTTTTCTGTGGGATCAGAAAAGATCACTTCGCGCAGTTTAGCTCGGTTCAGCGCCCCATCTTCGAGCAATATCTCTTCACCAAAATGAGTCGCAATCTGTTTTAGACCTTCACTGCCCAACGCCACCACTTCGCGTGCCACTATATCAGCATCGACAATATCAATATTGAAATGCTCATTGAACAGGTTGGCTACTGTGGTTTTACCGCTGGCGATCCCACCGCTTAATCCGATAATGATTGCCATGATTAAATCCCTAGTACAGATGTGAAATACCAACCCATGATGTCATTGCCCCACATCAAACTTACCCAACCCGCAATCGCGAGGTATGGGCCAAACGGGAAGGCTTTATCTATGCCTTGCTGTTTCAAGCGAAGCTGAATCAAGCCGAAAACCAAACCGACCAGCGACGACAAAAGAATGATCATTGGTAGGTGTTGCCAGCCAAGCCATGCACCTAATGCGGCTAGGAGTTTGAAGTCTCCATATCCCATGCCTTCTTTGCCTGTTAGTAGCTTGAACAACCAATAAACAGACCACAAAGCTAGGTAGCCGGCTATTGCGCCAACCACGGAATCTTGAAGCGATATTGGGCTGACGTTAAACAGAGCTAAAGCGATACCAGACCAAACCAAAGGTAAGGTGATTTGATCAGGTAACAGCATGGTATCTAGGTCGATAAAGGTTGCGGCAATCAATGCAAAGGTGAAAAAAATCAAAGCAATGGCGTAGTAACTGAAACCAAAGTGGCTAGCCACTACGGTGCATAGTATTGCAGTCAGCAGTTCGACCAATGGATAGCGAGCACTGATTGGGTTAGCACAGCTATGACACTTACCTTTTAAGAACAACCAGCTTAATACTGGAACATTGTCGACGATTCTTAATTGGGATTTACATTTCGGGCAAGCCGAACGAGGGATACTGAGATTGAACTTCCCCTCTGGCGCTGGAATTTTATATTGAGAGAAATACTCCGAGCACTCTTGTTGCCACTCTCGTTCCATCATAATCGGTAAACGGTGTATGACTACGTTGAGGAAACTGCCAATAAGAAGGCTAAAAATGAAAGCTAATACGGGGAATAGCCAAGGATAGTAGTGAAATACTTCCATAGTGTCCTTTACCACTTAATCAATACAAGCAGTAGTTCGCTGCTTGAGGGGGGGTTGGTTGCTTTTAGCTATCCTAACACACTCATAAGATTAAAGATCGGTAAGTACATCGCGACAACAAGCCCACCAATAGCGGTGCCTAAAAATACGATGATCAGTGGCTCTAAAATCTTACCTAAATTATCGACGGTGTTGTCGACTTCAAATTCATAAATAGATGCGATTTTATTGAGCATGGCATCAAGGTTACCGGACTCTTCTCCTATCATAACCATCTGTAAAACCATCTCAGGAAAAGCATCGGTATTGCGCATCGCGATATACATCGGCATGCCAGCGGCAGTTTCACGGTGAACCTCGATGATGGCCGATTCATAATGCAGGTTACCTGCGGTTTTGGCTGTGGTCTTCAGGCTGGTTAAAATAGGAATCCCTGAACTAAAACTGGTTGATAAGGTTCGGCTGAATTTGGCGATTGAGGCTTTGGCCAATACTCCGCCAAGAATAGGGAATCGCAAACCTAGACGGCTGAATGATAAACGAATGGAATAAGACCGTTGACGCAGTTGGTAGGTAAATAATGTGCCTAACCCTATGCCAACGGCAGCATAAAGACTGTAAGCCTGTACCCAATGTGAAAGGGAGAGTACTTGTTGAGTAAACCAAGGGAGGTCTGCCCCGAAGCCTGAAAACATCGATTCAAATTCAGGAATGACCATGGTGAGCATTAAGTAAGAGACAGTCAGCGCGACAGCGACCACCATTGTGGGGTAAATCAGTGCTTTTATGACCTTAGACTTTAGCTGCTCACTCTTTTCTCTATAGGTTGCCAAGCGCTCAAAGACTTGCGCTAGATTACCGGAAAGCTCGCCAGTGGCGACTAAGTCGGTATACAGGTCATCAAAGTGAGAGCTTGCCGTCCGCATCGCTTTTGATATAGGAGTTCCCGCTTCGACACCTCGACAGATGTGCAATAGAATTGATTTCATTTCAGCTTTACGGTGATTGTCTGACACTAGCTTAATGGCCTGAACGATAGGCACGCCAGTGGCAAGCATGGTCGCAAGTTGTCGAGTTAAAATAGTGATGTCTTTGGCTTTGACTCTGTGTGTTAAACGAGTGACTGCTGAGATACTTTTCTTTTTAATTTTCTTAATCTGAATATGCTGCTCTTTGAGCTTTTCTCGTACTTCTAATTCGGCGAGTGCCAAGGTTTGCCCTGACACCTTTTTGCCTGAGCTGTTTATGCCTTTCCAGTGGTAGTTTTTTAATTGTGACTGCAGTTTAGTGCTCATGAGTGCTCCGATGGATTATAGATACAGAACACGTTGCAGTTCTTGATAGCTGGTCGTGCCTTCAAGCAACTTATCGATACCGGATTCTTGCAGTGTTCTCATTCCTTCTCTACGCGCGAGATCTTCAATCTCTAATGCGTTAGGTTTATTGATCAGACTATTTTTTAGTTTGTCGGTGAACGGCATTACTTCGTAGATACCCACTCGACCGGAGTAACCCTGATTACACTCATTGCATCCTTGTGGGGTGGCTTTGTAGAGTGTTTGATTGTTAGGAATAGAGTGACGCAGAAATATGTCCGGCGAGTTGTCAGCTGTTTTGCAGTAGTTGCACAGTCTTCTTGCCAGTCGCTGCGCGATAATCAGGCTTAATGATGAAGCGAGGTTAAAGGGTTCAATCCCCATATGGGCGAGCCGAGTCACGGTTTCCGAAGCTGAGTTAGTATGGAGTGTCGACAGGACTAAGTGACCCGTTTGCGACGCTTTGATCGCGATCTCTGCGGTTTCCAAATCGCGGATCTCACCGACCATCACTACATCAGGATCTTGTCGTAAAAACGATCGTAGTGCTTCGGCAAACCCAAAGCCGATCTTTGGCGTCACCTGTACCTGATTGATACCACACAGGTTGATCTCCACCGGATCTTCAGCTGTTGATATATTACGCTCAGAGGTGTTAAGCATGCGAAGTCCAGTGTAAAGAGACACGGTTTTGCCACTGCCTGTGGGCCCAGTCATTAAGATCATTCCTTGCGGGCGTTTTAGGGCATTGAGATAGAGCGCTTTTTGATCCTCGCTGTAACCTAATTTATCGATATCTAAATTGGCTGCGCTGCTGTCTAGAAGACGCAGTACGATCTTTTCTCCCCACAATGTTGGTAGAGTCGATACTCGCATATCAATCGCGAGTTCGTCATTCAAACGCAGCTTAATACGACCGTCTTGAGGTAAGCGACGTTCAGCTATATCAAGTTTGGCGAGAATTTTCAGGCGAGCGGATAAGCGGCGGCTTAGATGGGAAGCGGGCTGTTGAACCTCAACAAGGATGCCGTCACAACGTAGGCGAACTCGGTAGTTTTCTTCATAAGGTTCGAAGTGGATGTCTGATGCGCCTTTACGCACCGCATCAACCAGTATCTGATTGATAAATCGACTGACAGGGGAGTCGTCTTGACTGAGATCTTCAATTGAACTCATTTCATCGTCAGAGACTTCAACAAGATTGGCGAGCTCATCTTGGGTGATCTCTTTGCGCTTGGAGTCTTGCCCGGAAATAGAGCGACCATACAGCTTTCGTATTGCGCCTTCTAATTCGGAGTAGTTAGCGACAACCAACTCAATCTGTAATCCCGTTGCAAATCGAAAGTCGTCTTCAGCTTGCAAGTCGGTTGGATCGGCAGAGGCGAGCGTGAGAGTAGAGTTAGAGAGGACAACTGGGATAGCACGATACTTAGTGATCAATTCACGAAGTCCCAATTGGTCACACAAGATTTCATAGTCAATACTGGCCAGTTGCACTAACGGCAAACCGAAAATGGTTTTGATGTTATTAGCGAGGCTCTCCTCAGAGAATATGTCTAGAACAAGCAAAGCTTCAGGTGTAGAAATACCTGAAGCTTGTACATGTTCCGCAACGGCCTGTTCTTGAGTCAGGCTAAGTAAGTTAGCCTGACGGAGAACTGTGCAAAGATTAGTATACATTACCTTTCTGGACACCAGTCTGCATTGCCAGCACCGGTACAAGTTACTGCCCATGTAACACCTGAGGCTGATATTGATGGAGTTAAAACAACTGTAGAATTAGCAGCTAATGCCCCTTTTGCTGCAACTGTTGCTGTTATATTTCCTGTCGCTGTTCCTAATGCAGCTTGAGCAATAGTGGAAGATACAGTGAAATCATCAGTAGCATTTTTTTGAAATTGTTGATTTCCAGGAACACCACCATTTCCAGATGAACAGTCGGCTTGTCCATCAAGTAAGCATATACTGGTTGCTGTCTTAAATGCTGAAGAAGCACTTAACATCTCACTAGCATGTGCTCGGTTTGTATAATTTTGATAAGCAGGCACAGCAAACGCAGCTAAAATCCCAATAATCGCAACCACAATCATCAATTCAATCAGCGTAAAGCCTTTCTGGTTTTTTCTTTTGTTTTTCATTGTTCTATTCCATTCGTTTAGTTTGTTTCAGTGCAAGCACCGGTTGATGGAGAGAATAGAAGTTGAGATTTAGAAGTGGAATGGTGTTCAGGTGTGGGCGCGAGTGGTTTTGTATTTATTGGTGTACTGTTTCATATGGGGAGCAAAATTATGCGATCAGCTTAGTTAATTGATTGATATACTGATAATAAAAGCAATAAAAAGGCATGGCTGATTGCCATGCCTAGAAGTTAAGTGATTGATAGAACTATGAGATTAAGCTTTGAATCGCATTGAAAGGTCCATTGCTTTTAGATGCTTAGTCAGTGCTCCCACTGAGATGTAATCGACACCCGTTTCAGCGAACTCTGCAATCGTATCTAAAGTCACGTTACCTGAGTTTTCTAGTGCTGCACGACCTGCGTTGATTTTAACCGCTTCACGCATCATGTCTGTGGTGAAGTTGTCTAGCATGATGATGTCTGCACCGGCGCTGATTGCTTGCTCTAGCTCTGCTAGGCTTTCGGTTTCAACTTCTACAGGCTTACCCGGGTTAAGCTCTTTTGCTGTCGAGATCGCTTTCTCAATGCCACCACATGCGATGATGTGGTTTTCTTTGATTAGGTAGGCATCGAAAACACCAATACGGTGGTTGAAGCCACCACCACAAGCCACAGCGTATTTTAGTGCGCTACGTAGGCCAGGAATCGTTTTGCGAGTGTCTAACAGGCGGCATTCTGTGTGTTTGATTTTGTCAGCGTAGATTGCTGTCGCCGTCGCACAACCAGACAGTGTTTGAATGAAGTTCATTGCGTTACGCTCACCGGTTAAAAGTGCGCGAGCAGGGCCAGTTAGCGTGCAAAGCGTTTGATTTGGTTCAACTTTGTCACCGTCTTCTACGTTCCACTCGATAGTGACTTCACCGCCCAATTGCTTAAACACTTCATCAGCCCAAGCTTTACCACAGAACACACCGTGCTCACGGGTAATGATGGTTGCGCTGTTGATTGCGTCTGCAGGGATTAGACTTGCCGTAATATCAGCCGCTGGATCTAACGTTCCACCTAGATCTTCTTTGATGGTCTCAGCGACTGCGCGAGTGATCTCTAGCGGCAGTTGCTCTTTTAAGTAATCAAGGCGTTGGTGGCTGTTATGTGTGTTTTTCATCGCAAATCTAATCTTGAAAGGGAGTGGGAATGGAATGATACTCTTGCTTAACTTCAAATTAAAGAGGCTAGCACGATGGCTCTATGGGCAAAGTCACAATCTATTGTGTTAGCGGAAAAGAAAGTGAGATTAAGATGACGATCAGCTCCAACGGATGGTATGACAATGCTCGGCATGTTCCTTCCCCATATTTTGATGCTAGACCTAGCACCGACGATATCTCTCTGCTGGTGGTCCATAACATTAGTTTACCACCTGGCCAATTTGGCGGGCCTTACATTGAGCAGTTTTTCACGGGCAAACTTAATCCGGCAGAGCATCCGTTTTTTAAAGTGATTCATCAAATGGGCGTTTCGGCACATTGCTTGATTCGCCGTGATGGTGAGGTGGTGCAGTTTGTATCGTTTCTTGATCGAGCTTGGCATGCCGGCCATTCGAGCTTCGCTGGCCGTGAAAGATGTAATGATTATTCGATTGGTATTGAACTAGAAGGCAGTGACTTTGTGGCGTATAGCGAGCAGCAGTATCAAGCGCTTGCCCAATTAACAGAAACGATTGTATCCACTTTTTCTCAAATCACCACCGAACGCATTACGGGTCATCAATATATAGCCCCGCTACGCAAAACTGACCCTGGTTTGGTTTTCGACTGGCAGAAGTTTAAAGGCGAGCTCAAGGTTTAAGCCTCATTATCGAAGATGCTCTTATTGTTGCTGGTGGTTGAATAGTCAACGCCTAGCATAATGACTTGTGAATTTTTGTTGTTGCGATGTAAATAAAGTGGTTAGGGGGAGGGCGTCAATAAATCGAGAGTGTGACGAGCTTATCAAACGATCTAATATTAAAACTTATGAACAGAATTTCTACCTCTAATGTGCGCTTGGTTGGATTTTTAATCAAGTGGCACTCATCTTTCTGAAACAATCCATTTTTATCCTGAAACTTTCTAGCACGGATACTCCCCAAAAGTATTACCCCTGTAAATGGTAAGACCAAATTGGTTGCTGTTTTAAATTTCATTTGTTAAATCATGGTTAATTCGTGCTGTGTTCTATGATTCAGGTCAATTTTAGTCTGGACAGTGGCGTTTTAATTATGTTAATTTCTGCCCAACTTAAAATTGGTAATACCAATTGTCAGCGAAGAAAAAGAAGAACAACAAACTATGGCTTATCAAAGGATTCGTCAGCCAAAACTCTCGGACGTTATAGAACAAGAGTTAGAAAGGTTGATAGTGGAAGGAACACTGGCTCCAGGGCAGCAGCTGCCGCCTGAGCGCGAACTGGCGAAACAGTTCGATGTGTCTCGTCCTTCAATCCGAGAAGCGATACAACGTTTAGAAGCAAAACGCCTGCTTACTCGCCGTCAAGGTGGAGGTACGTTTGTTAGCGAAAATATCTGGAAAAGCTTTTCAGATCCTTTGCTTAATTTGTTGTCCTCCCATTCTGAAACCCAACTAGACTTGTTGGAATCGCGTCATGCGATGGAAGGGATTTCGGCTTACTTCGCGGCATTGCGTGGCACTGATGAAGATTTTGCTCGAATTCAAGCATGCCAAGAGAAAATTCGTGGTGCGCAAGATAAGGGTGATATTGAAGCCGAATCTGCAGCGGTGATGGCTTTTCTTATTGCTTTAACAGAGGCAGCGCACAATGTGGTGTTATTGCACATAGTTCGTAGCTTGGCTCCGTTACTCGAACAAAACGTCTTAGAAAATTTAAAGCTGTTGCATCGTCGTAAAGACGTTGTGGAGAAAGTGAGTATACATCGAGCTAACATTGTAGATGCGATCGTTTCAGGACTGCCAGAACAGGCACGTGAAATGTCACACTCTCATTTAGCTTACATCGAAGAAACATTGATGGATTTGACCAAAGAAGAATCGCGTCGCGAACGTTCTTTACGTCGAATTCAACAGGGTAAATAGCCGTAATACTTCGGCTTTTTACGTGTTTAGTAGAATCCAACTAACAAAAAGGATAGATCGCCATGTCTGACATGAAGCATGACGTTGATGCTCTGGAAACTCAAGATTGGTTAGAAGCTCTTGAGTCAGTAGTACGTGAAGAAGGTGTAGAACGTGCACAGTTTTTACTAGAACAAGTTCTAGATAAAGCGCGTTTAGATGGTGTTGATATGGCTACAGGCATCAACACAAACTACATCAACACAATTCCAGCAGCACAAGAGCCAGCTTACCCTGGTGACGTAACTCTTGAGCGTCGTATTCGTTCGATTATTCGCTGGAACGCAATCATGATTGTATTGCGTGCTTCTAAGAAAGACCTAGACCTTGGTGGTCACATGGCTTCTTACCAGTCAGCTGCTGCGTTCTACGAAGTATGTTTTAACCACTTCTTCCGTGCTCCAAACGAGACCGACGGTGGCGATCTAGTTTACTACCAAGGTCACATCTCTCCTGGTATCTACTCTCGTGCATTCGTTGAAGGTCGTCTAACTGAAGAACAGCTAGATAACTTCCGTCAAGAAGTTGATGGTAAAGGTATCCCTTCATACCCGCACCCTAAACTAATGCCTGAATTCTGGCAGTTCCCAACAGTATCTATGGGTCTAGGCCCTATCTCTGCTATCTACCAAGCGCGCTTCCTTAAGTACCTTGAAGGTCGTGGCATGAAAGATACTTCAGGTCAGCGTGTATACGCGTTCCTAGGTGACGGTGAGATGGATGAGCCAGAATCACGTGGTGCTATCTCTTTCGCTGCGCGTGAGAAGCTAGACAACCTATGTTTCCTAATCAACTGTAACCTACAGCGTCTAGACGGCCCTGTAATGGGTAACGGTAGCATCATCCAAGAACTTGAAGGCCTATTTAAAGGCGCCGGTTGGAACGTTGTTAAAGTTATCTGGGGTAGCAACTGGGATTCTCTACTAGCTAAAGACACGACTGGTAAGCTTCTTCAACTAATGAATGAAACTATCGATGGTGACTACCAAACATTCAAATCTAAAGATGGCGCATACGTACGTGAGCACTTCTTTGGTAAGTACCCAGAAACAGCTGCACTAGTTGCAGACATGACTGACGACCAAATCTTCGAACTGAAACGTGGTGGTCACGATTCTTCTAAACTGTTCGCTGCATTCAACAATGCAAAAGAGACAGGTGGCAAACCAACAGTAATCCTAGCTAAGACAGTTAAAGGTTACGGTATGGGTGAAGCTGCAGAAGGTAAGAACATCGCTCACGGTGTTAAGAAGATGGACATGACTCACGTACAATACCTACGTGACCGTCTAGGCCTACAAGACATCCTTTCTGATGAGAAAGTATCTGAGCTTCCTTACCTAACACTGGAAGAAGGTTCAGCTGAGTACGAATACCTACATGCTCGTCGTAAAGCACTACAAGGTTACACTCCTCAGCGTCTGCCAAAATTCACTCAAGAGTTCAAAGTTCCTGAGCTAGACGCATTCGCACCTCTACTGGGTGAACAGAAGCGTGATATCTCTACAACGATGGCTTATGTACGTACGCTTAACATCCTTCTTAAAGATAAGAACATTGGTAAGAACATCGTTCCTATCATCTGTGATGAAGCTCGTACATTCGGTATGGAAGGTCTATTCCGTCAGGTTGGTATTTACAACCCACACGGTCAAGACTACACGCCTGAAGATAAAGGCATCGTTTCTTACTACAAAGAAGCGACTTCTGGTCAAGTTCTTCAAGAAGGTATCAACGAACTAGGTTCTATGGCTTCATGGGTTGCAGCTGCAACTTCATACAGCACAAACGATCTACCGATGATCCCGTTCTACATCTACTACTCAATGTTCGGTTTCCAACGTATCGGTGACATGGCTTGGTTAGCAGGTGACCAACAAGCTCGTGGTTTCCTACTTGGTGCAACTGCAGGCCGTACAACGCTAAATGGCGAAGGTCTACAGCACGAAGATGGCCACTCGCACATCATGGCGAACACAGTACCTAACTGTATCTCTTACGACCCAACGTTTGCTTACGAGCTAGCGGTAATCATGCAAGACGGTATCCGTCGCATGTATGGTGAGAACCAAGAGAACGTTTACTACTACCTAACAGTAATGAACGAAAACTACGCAATGCCAGCAATGCCAGAAGGCGCTGAAGAAGGCATCCGTAAGGGTATTTACAAGCTTGAGTCTTACGCAGGTTCTAAGTCTAAGGTTCAATTAATGAGCTCTGGTACTATCATGAACGAAGCGCGTAAAGCCGCTAAGATCCTGAGCGAAGAGTACGGCGTAGCATCTGATGTATTCTCTGTAACGTCGTTCAACGAATTGACTCGTGACGGCCAAGCGGTAGAGCGTGACAACATGCTTCACCCAGAAGCTGAAGAGAAAGTACCGTACATCACAACTGTTCTTGGTAACGAACCTGCAATCGCAGTTACGGATTACATGAAGAACTACGCTGAGCAAGTACGTGCATTCATGCCTTCTGAGTCTTACAAAGTACTTGGTACTGACGGTTTCGGTCGCTCAGACAGCCGTGAAAACCTACGTCGTCACTTCGAAGTAAATGCAGGCTACGTTGTTGTTGCAGCACTTACTGAACTGGCTAAACGTGGTGATGTTAAGAAATCAGTAGTTGCTGAAGCAATTGCTAAATTCGGCATCGACGCAGACAAAATTAACCCGCAATACGCATAAGACTGGCATTAAGGTAGGTAAATACAATGACAATCGAAATTAATGTACCAGACATCGGTGCTGACGAGGTTGAAGTAACTGAGATTCTTGTAAACGTTGGCGACAAGGTTGAAGAAGAACAGTCACTGATCACTGTTGAAGGCGACAAAGCTTCAATGGAAGTTCCTGCGTCTCAAGCGGGTATCGTTAAAGAAATCAAAATAGCGGAAGGCGATTCAGTTTCTACTGGTTCTCTTATCATGATCTTTGAAGAGGCAGGCTCTCCTGCGGAAGGTGCTGCAGCAGCACCGGCTGCGGCATCAGTTGCTGAGCTTAAAGAAGTTCACGTTCCTGATATCGGCGGTGATGAAGTTGAAGTAACTGAAATCATGGTTGCAATCGGTGATGCAGTAGAAGAAGAGCAATCTCTTCTTACTGTTGAAGGTGACAAGGCTTCAATGGAAGTTCCTGCACCATTCGCTGGTATCGTTAAAGAAATCAAGATCGCTTCTGGTGATTCAGTTTCTACTGGTTCTCTAGTAATGGTATTCGAAGTAGCTGGTTCAGCACCTGCAGCAGCTCCGGCTCCTGCGGCGGCAGCACCAGTTGCAGCGGCTTCAGCAGCATCTGGTACGCCTGCCGCAGCTGAAAAAGAAGTAAACGTTCCTGATATCGGTGGTGACGAAGTAGAAGTTACTGAAATCATGGTAGCGGTTGGCGATACAGTAGAAGAAGAGCAATCTCTAATTACTGTTGAAGGCGACAAAGCTTCAATGGAAGTGCCTGCACCATTCGCTGGTACAGTAAAAGAAATCAAGATTGCAGCTGGCGACAAAGTGTCAACTGGCTCTCTAATCATGACTTTCGTAGTGGCCGGCACTCCGGTTGAAGGCGCAGCTCCTGCTCCTGTTGCAGCTCCAGCACAAGCAGCAGCTCCGGCAGCAGCACCTGCTCCTAAAGCAGAAGCAGTAGCTCCAGCAGCTGGCGACTTCCAAGAGAACGGTGACTACGCACACGCTTCTCCAGTTGTTCGTCGTCTTGCTCGCGAATTTGGCGTTAATCTTTCTAAGGTTAAAGGTACTGGTCGTAAGAGCCGTATCCTTAAAGAAGACGTTCAGTCTTACGTTAAAGATGCACTTAAGCGTCTAGAGTCTGGTGCTGCAGCACCTGGCAAAGGCGGCGACGGTTCTGCTCTTGGTCTACTACCGTGGCCAAAAGTTGACTTCAGCAAGTTCGGCGAAACTGAAGTTCAGAAGCTTTCTAAGATTAAGAAGATCTCTGGCGCTAACCTGCACCGTAACTGGGTAATGATCCCGCACGTTACACAGTGGGACAATGCAGATATCACTGAGCTAGAAGCATTCCGTAAAGAACAGAACGCAATCGAAGCGAAGAAAGACACTGGCATGAAGATCACTCCACTTGTGTTCATCATGAAAGCTGTTGCTAAAGCGCTAGAAGCATTCCCAGCATTTAACTCTTCTCTTTCTGAAGATGGCGAAAGCATCATTCTTAAGAAGTACGTAAACGTGGGTATCGCTGTTGATACACCAAACGGCCTAGTTGTTCCTGTCTTCAAAGACGTGAACAAGAAAGGCATTTACGAGCTATCTGAAGAGCTAATGGCTGTGTCTAAGAAAGCACGCTCTGGTAAGCTAACAGCGGCAGACATGCATGGCGGTTGTTTCACAATCTCTAGCCTTGGTGGTATTGGCGGTACTGCATTTACACCAATCGTAAATGCGCCAGAAGTAGGTATCCTAGGTGTATCTAAGTCTGAAATTAAGCCAGTTTGGAATGGTAAAGAGTTCCAACCACGTCTACAGCTTCCACTGTCTCTATCATACGATCACCGTGTGATCGATGGTGCTGAAGGTGCACGCTTCATTACTTTCCTAAACAGCGCACTATCTGACATTCGTCGTCTAGTACTGTAATTGAGAAAGTAATTATTAAGGTGGCTTTCGGGTCACCTTAATTCTTTATATAAAGACTATTTTTAGAGAACAGTTTCCCGCATTTCTCATAAAGCGGAAGGGAATTGTTGTCTAGCTCACAGGCTAACTTAAAGCTACTTTCACACTGTTAACATCTCTGTAAAATGTTTCCTGTTTGAAAGCCCAATAATTTAAGAACATCTACTCAGCCTGTTAGGGATAATGACTACAAGAGGTCACAATGAGCAAAGAAATTAAAGCCCAAGTTGTTGTACTTGGTTCAGGTCCTGCTGGTTACTCAGCGGCATTCCGTTGTGCGGATTTAGGTCTAGAAACAGTACTAGTTGAACGTTACAGCACTCTTGGTGGTGTATGTCTAAACGTTGGTTGTATTCCATCAAAAGCACTTCTTCACGTATCTAAAGTAATTGAAGAAGCAAAAGCGATGGCAGAGCACGGCGTTGTATTCGGCGAGCCACAGACGGACATCAACAAGATCCGTATCTGGAAAGAAAAAGTAGTTGATCAACTGACTGGCGGTCTTGGCGGTATGGCTAAGATGCGTAACGTTACAGTTGTTAACGGTTTTGGTAAGTTCACTGGTCCTAACAGCATTCTTGTTGAAGGCGAAGGCGAAGCAACGACAGTTAACTTCGACAACGCAATCATTGCTGCGGGTTCTCGCCCAATCAAACTTCCGTTCATCCCACATGAAGACCCACGTATTTGGGATTCTACGGATGCACTAGAACTAAACGAAGTACCAGAAAAACTGCTTATCATGGGCGGTGGTATCATCGGTCTTGAGATGGGTACGGTTTACCACTCTCTAGGTTCTAAAGTTGAAGTTGTTGAGATGTTCGATCAAGTTATCCCTGCTGCGGATAAAGACATCGTTAAAGTCTTCACTAAGCGCATTAAAGATAAGTTCAAGCTAATGCTTGAAACTAAAGTGACAGCGGTTGAAGCGAAAGAAGACGGTATCTACGTTTCAATGGAAGGCAAGAAAGCACCAGCAGAAGCTGAGCGCTACGATGCAGTTCTTGTTGCTATCGGTCGTGTTCCAAACGGTGCACTTATCGACGCTGAAAAAGCAGGTATCGAAGTTGATGAGCGCGGTTTCATCAATGTTGATAAGCAAATGCGTACTAACGTTCCTCACATCCACGCGATCGGTGATGTTGTTGGTCAACCAATGCTTGCTCACAAAGGTGTGCATGAAGGTCACGTAGCTGCTGAAGTTATCTCTGGTAAGAAGCACTACTTCGATCCTAAAGTAATCCCATCAATTGCGTACACGGAGCCAGAAGTAGCTTGGGTAGGTAAGACTGAGAAAGAAGCGAAAGCGGAAGGCCTGAACTACGAAGTTGCTACTTTCCCTTGGGCTGCTTCTGGTCGTGCAATCGCTTCAGACTGTGCTGACGGTATGACTAAGATGATCTTCGATAAAGAGACTCATCGCGTAATCGGTGGTGCTGTTGTTGGTACTAATGGTGGTGAACTTCTTGGCGAAATCGGCCTAGCAATCGAAATGGGTTGTGATGCAGAAGATATCGCACTGACTATCCACGCTCACCCAACTCTACACGAGTCTGTTGGTCTTGCTGCAGAAGTATTCGAAGGTTCAATCACTGACCTTCCAAACAAAAAAGCAGTGAAAAAGAAGAAGTAATTCTTCTTTAGCCACTCGCTAATGTTTTTAAAAGCCGCTGATTCGTCAGCGGCTTTTTTATGTCTGAAGAAAAAATGGTCGTCATGCCTGTAAGAGATCCCCAACTCGCTCGTCCCTCGCTCTTGAGGGTGATGAAGTGAAGTGTTGAAGCTCATGCTTTAGTGTCTAATTAATTTTTCCGTCTGTCGTTTACGATGACGATGAAGTTAAGCGTAGTAGTTCTTTATATCCGTCATTATCTAGAGTGACGAAGGAAGGAATAGGGAATCTGATTAGGTGAGAGGAAATTAAAAAGGGCTAGCGTAAAAGCCAACCCTTAGTTTTGTGCGAAGCTCGAAGTTACTTATAAATACACAGCATATTTAGGTAGCTATCAGTCAAGGTCGAAAGCTCTTCTTGCGTATCTACACGCTTCGCTTGAATGAATAGCGAGTAACAAATGCCGTGGAACAGATTCGCAAGGTGCTTAGGGTCGTGGTCGTCACAGACTTCGCCACGCTCTATCGCTTTGCTAAACATGTTTTGTAATAACATTTGGTTGGTGCGGTTTGTGGTTACGAATAGCGGCCATACTTCATCGCGAGTTGATGCACTCCATTCGAACCATACGTTTAACCAATTGCTATCATGAGCCACTAAGGTCACCATTTCAGTCGCAATATTGTGTAGGTTTTCTTTTGCGTGAATATCTAAGTCGATATTGTCTGAAAGGAAGTTCGAGAATTGACGAACTACATGGTTAAGTACTTCATCAACCAGATCTTCACGGGTAGGGAAGTAGTTAAATACGGTTGCTACCGACACCTGAGCGATGTCTGCAATATCAGCGTGTCCACCGCGGCCAATGCCACGGCGAGAGAATACTTCAAGTGCGATTTCCATTAATTGAAGTTTTCTTTTTAAGGGTGAAAGCCTAGTTCTAGGTCTCTTCGTGATTGAGTCCATTTTGTTTTTCCTTGCCAACGAATTTTTATATTAATGATTTTATTATTATTTAAGCCAAGATGAGTGTAATGGTGCATATGTGAATGGTCAATCCCTTGTGCTTGTTTTATAGACAGTTACATCAAACTTGATACATAAAGCGTGATCAGTGTTGATGTGAAAGGACATGAGTATCTGATATAGCACCAATGCACATTTCATTGAGAATCTAACAGTAAATTCGAACCATAAGGTGGTGTGGGTATTTGAGCAGTGCTAGACTAACGCACAAAATTGAGCGACATAAATGACGAAAGTGTCAACATTCGTCGCAATCACCAAATAAAATGAGAGCAGTATGAAGCATACAGTTGAAGTCATGATCTCTGAGCAAGAAGTTCAGGATCGAGTGAACGAACTAGGCAAGCAGATCACGGAGCATTATCAAGGTAGTGAAGATCTAGTTTTAGTTGGCTTATTGCGTGGATCTTTTGTCTTTATGGCGGATCTTGCTCGTGCTATCGATTTAACTCACCAAGTGGATTTTATGACCGCGTCTAGCTACGGTAACGGCATGGAAAGCTCACGTGACGTGCGTATTTTGAAAGACCTTGATGATGATATCCAAGGTAAAGATGTTCTACTTGTAGAAGACATTATCGATACTGGTAACACACTGACTAAAGTAAAAGAAATTCTGAGCTTGCGTGGTCCTAAATCTATCGAAATTTGTACGCTATTAGACAAGCCTTCTCGTCGTGAAGTCATTGTCGATACAAAGTGGATTGGTTTTGAAATCCCAGACGAATTTGTTGTTGGTGTGGGTATCGACTACGCACAAAAATATCGTCACCTACCGTACATCGGTAAAGTGGTACCTCAAGAGTAATCATTATTCTTTGAAAAACCAAAAGGCTCGCACAATGCGAGCCTTTCTTATATCTACGGGGTCGACTCTAAGGGCTAACCAAGAGTGGGAGACGATAGGATTTTTTCAAGCGCTTCTAAATGGCTATTTTCTAATGTGTCATTACTTGAGCAACGAACGCCGAGGTCTTGCAGCTTTCCATTACCAATACCATAAACCACGCCGTGGATTTCAATATCTTGTCCACGCTCCCATGCGCTTTGCATTATAGTTGAGTTACCAAGGTTATAGACCTGTTCAGCAACGTTAATTTCGCACAACTTGTCGCCCCATTGTTGACGAGGTAGAGATTCAATTTGCTTTCGGTACTTAAGGTAGTTATCGCGAATGTGCAGCAGCCAGTTGTTAATAAGACCCAGTTTAGGGTTATCAATCGCTGCATTCACACCGCCACAGCCGTAGTGACCACAGACAATAATATGTTTAACTTTGAGCACATCAACAGCGTATTGCACTACTGATAAGCAATTTAGGTCAGTATGAACCACTTGATTAGCGACATTTCGGTGAACAAACAGTTCGCCAGAATATAAACCAGTGAGACGCTCGGCCGGAACGCGGCTATCTGAGCAACCTATCCATAGAAAACCAGGGCTTTGACCCTCTTCAAGCGTTGTAAAATACTCAGGTCGTTGAGAGCGAATTTCTTCTGACCATTTAGAGTTGTTTTCAAAAAGCTGTTTAATCTCTGGCATTTTGCGTCTTACATCCCTTAATTAAGAACTCTAACTATACACAATGTTACAAATTCAATCTTGTAAAAACTGTGTCAAATAGTACTCATCTGACGTGTACTAGTCGTTAAAATCATTAACTTAGCGTAAAAGTTATGATCTGAATATAAGAAACGAATAGTGTGATTAAATTAACACTTTCTGAACCGTTGATACATTTGTTAAAGTGATAAGGTTTGTCATTTCATCATCAGGAAGGTGTGTTTTGTTTGGAAGTCGTTTTACAGATATCAATCTCAAAGGAGATATGTTTGGCGGTGTCACTACAGCCATCATCTCATTGCCTTTAGCGTTGGCATTTGGTGTCGCTTCTGGTGCGGGCGCGGAAGCTGGCCTTTGGGGCGCCATCATGGTTGGCCTATTTGCAGCATTGTTTGGTGGCTCAAGCAGCTTGATATCAGAGCCTACTGGGCCGATGACGGTGATCATGACGGCAGTAATGACCAGTATGGTGGCCAAGTACCCTGAAACCGGTATGGCAATGACCTTTACCGTGGTAATGATGGCAGGTGCTTTTCAGATATTACTCGGTACATTAAAACTCGGAAAGTACGTTACTTTGATGCCATATAGCGTAATTTCTGGCTTTATGTCTGGTATTGGCGTGATTCTTGTCATTCTGCAACTCTCCCCTTTGCTAGGGCACGCAGCCCCTTCTGGCGGAGTGATGGGCACGCTTTCGGCACTTCCTGATACGCTGGCGAATCTGAAAGTCAGTGAGCTGTTTTTAGGGGCATTAACGCTTGGTATCCTTTTCGGTTTTCCAGCTAAATACCGTAAGTATGTGCCTGCTCAATTGGTCGCGTTAGTGGCTGTCACGCTCTTATCCGTTATTATCTTTGATACCGACTCTATTCGCCGTATTGGTGAAATTCCCGCAGGCTTACCTTCTCTTGTTATTCCGACTATCAGCTCAGAGCAATTCACTGCAATGGTTCTCGATGCTTTGGTACTGGGTACTCTTGGTTGTATTGATACGCTTTTGACTGCGGTTATCGGAGATTCATTGACTCGTAAAGAGCATGATTCAGACAAAGAACTTCGTGGCCAAGGCATTGCGAATATGATTTCTGGTCTGTTTGGTGCGCTGCCCGGTGCGGGTGCAACCATGGGCACTGTGACCAACATTCAGGTCGGGGCTCGCTCTCCTCTTTCTGGCGTAATTCGTGCTTTGGTACTTGCGCTAGTGGTATTGGTTGCGGGGGGGTTAACAGAACCGATTCCTATGGCGGTGCTAGCCGGTATCGCGATGTATGTTGGTTTCAACATTCTTGACTGGAGTTTTATTCAGCGCGCCCACAAGGTGAGTTATGCCGGCATGGGTGTCATGTACGGTGTGATGTTATTAACCGTATTCGTTGATCTAATTATTGCGGTCGGGCTGGGCGTTTTTATCTCAAACATTCTGATCATTGAAAGGCTGAGTCGAGAGCAAGCTAGACAAGTTAAGGCGATCAGCGATGGCGATGATGAAGACGATATCCCATTGACTGACAGTGAACGTCAGTTACTGGATAGTGCCAATGGTAAAGTGTTGTTCTTCTACCTTTCTGGGCCGATGATATTCAGTGTTTCAAAAGCGATTTCACGTCAACACTCGAGTATTTCTGATTATGAAGCGATGATCTTAGATCTAACTGATGTGCCTATGATTGATGTTACCGTTGGCCTAGCGCTAGAAAATGCGATTAAAGATGCCCTAGATGCGCAGTGTGAGGTGTACTTATTGTGTCCTAATGAGAATACTCGTCAGCAACTAGAGAAGTTCCACGTGATTGATCTTGTGCCTGAATCCAACACCTATCGATTCAGATATGAAGCCTTGACAGCTGCAACAAGCTACGTCGACAGAGATGAGCATCAATTTGAGACAGTTTAACCTTCAGTTATAGGTTTAGATGAATGAGTCATTTGTGCTCTATTCCATATTAATAATGAGTGCCGCTAAGTGAATAACTTCGCGGCATTTTTTTGTTTATTGGCGGCTAACTTACTCTTCACGTAGCCAATGCTCTATCTGTTTTTAAAGGAAACTCTCACTCGATATTTGTATTAATCGTTAATTAACGATAAGCTTGTTTGCAAAATGGCCGAGTAAATAATACCAATCACAGTAAGTAAGTGTTCAAAAATAGCGTAGGAAAAAAGCTTGAGAACAAGGCTGTTCTTCTCGATAAGAAGTTTCGATAAGTAGTTATTCT